>NZ_JBIAXG010000034.1:0-99291 GCF_042896465.1 Streptomyces sp. NPDC001292 | reverse complement strand
AGCCCCGGGTCGCGCAGCGGCAGCATCCCTGCGGCCGGCACGGCGGCGGGTCCGGTTGCGGACAGCGGCAGGTCCGGTTCGATGTGCACGTGCAGCGTCCGCATCGCCGGTACCTGGGCCTCGGCCGCCTCGACGACCACGAGTTCGGGGCAGGAGGGCTGCACTCCAGCCGACTGCAGCTTCCCCGACGGGGTGAGTCTGCGGACCACCGTGACCTCGGGCATCCGCTCCAGCCGGTCACACACCGCGTCCATGCCGAGTTCAGGCACTCCCGGCGGGAGCAGATGCTGCGGCAGCGGGGCCACCATGAACCGCTGCCGGCGCGGCTGCACCGCGATCGGTGACGGCGCACCCTTCTTGCGTGGCACCGCCTCTTCCTCGGGGCCCGGGCCGCCGGCCCCCGCGCCCTCGGATTGGCTCTCGCGGTTGCTTCCGGGCTTGTTTCCGGGCCTGTCCTTGACCATCACGTCCACCTTCACCACGCCTACGTCGGTCTTTGTGCTTCTGATCCGGATGACGGGCAGCTCCAGCCTCCACGGCTGTGCGGCGTGCCCGGGAATCGCTCCCGGGGCACACCGCACAGCGCGCCGCCTCAGGTCAGCCGATGCCGAAGGGCTGACCCATCTGGCCGAAGCCGGGCTGCTGGTACTGCTGCGGGTAAGGCTGGCCGAACGACGGCTGGCCGAAGCCGCCACCCCACTGCTGCGCGCCCTGCCGGCTCTGCTGCACCAGCGTCAGGATCGCGGTCGGCAGCGCCTGCTGCACGGACTGCTCCACCGCGCTGCGCACGCCCTGCAGCAGCGTCGTGTGCAGCGCGACGGCCAGGTACGGGTGGGCCTGGTGGGACATGCCCTGCTGTTGCAGCTGCTGCTGGACCTGCTGGATCTGCTGCAGCGTCTGCTGCATGCGCTGCGCGACCTGCTGGCTCGCCTGCTGACACGCCTGCTGGATCGCCTGCTGGACCACCTGAGCGATCTGCTGCTGACCGCCGGCGAGCTGGCCGAACTGCTGCAGGGGCGGGGTACCGGTCATGACCGACATGAATGCTCCATTCGACGCCACGGGAAAGCCAACACAAGGGAGGATGTTGGCTTTTTCGGATGATTCCGACGCGCTGAAGCTATGACGCCGTCGCTCGGCCCGCAATCGGGCGAGCTGCTCAGGAGGAGTAATCCCCCGATCGGATCCGGCAACAGGCGAACCGACCGGGGACGCGGCAGGATGAGCTGCTGCTGAAGGTGGCGCAGGGGCGGCACACACTCACTGTCTGCCGCCCGCGGCGGGGGCTTTGCCGACCAGCGGCGTGCAGTGCCCTTCGGTGGGCACCTGTGCATCGCCTCCAGCCACGCCGTCGGTCGTGGCCCATGGACGGCAAGGGAGAGCATGTGACAGCACCGCGGATCGACTACTGGGCGCTGTTCGCTGCCACACCCAGTCCCGCTCGGTGGAAGGAGCACTGGCCACCACCGCGGTCAAAGCCGTCGTCGACAAACACCAACCTCAGCCCTGAACACCTTGCTGACGCCCTGCTGTCCCGCCTCGGCGTCAGCGGCGGCGGAGACGACGACATCGCCTTGATCGTCGTCCGTCTGTAGTGCCTGCCCACAGCGCCAGAACTCCTTTGTTACGAGAGCCGGAGCACGTCGGCGATGATCTGGCGCATGTGCTGATCGCTGGCCCCGGCGTCGCGGGCATCGAAGAGGCGTTGCGCGTAGCTCGGGGGGAGGTGCACGGTGAGGCGGCGGAAGCGGCCGTCGTCGGTCGTGCCGATCGGCGCGGTGTAGCAGAAACGGGCTCTCGTTTCCACCGTGATCCCGCCCGTGCTGGCCGCCTGCTTGCGACGGCGCTTGCGGACCTGCGGCTGCCAGCGGGACCGTACAGCCGCGTCGATCTTCTGCTGGATTTCCTTGGGTGGGTACTTGCGGGCGCCGCGCCGGTAGCGGTTGACGGAGTCGGCGGTAATGCCGAGTTCTGCCGCGACGGCCTTCGCGGACTTCATCCGCTTGAGCAGGAAGCCGATCTGGCCCTTCAACGTCTTGGGCGGCTCCCGGGTGAACGCCTCCTGGTCGGCGCGCTCCAGTGCGTTGTGGATCTTCATGGCGGTGCTAGTCGCCTTCGTCCAGGACGGCGTCGCCGCCCTTGATGTGGCGGGGCCGGGTTGTAGCCCTTCTCCATCAGGTCGACCGCCCACAGCATCGACTGGACGCCCTCCAGCTTCGCCAGGCCCGGGGTGGGTCCGAGGCGGAAACCGCTGGAGCGGACCGGCTTCGGGATCAAGAACACCGCCCCAGCTGCTGGTCACCTGTGGTGACAACCCTCAGCGGGTCACCGACGAGGCCCGCTTCGCCAAACTCTGTGGCGTCGCCCCGCTGCCGGCCTCCTCCTGGAAGGTCCAGCGTCACCGGCTCAACCACGGTGGCGACCGCCAGGCCCACTCTGCTCTCCAGATGGCGGTGGTCTGCCGCCTGCACTACGACGAGGGTCACCCAGAAGTACGTCGAACGCCGCATCAGCGAAGGCAAGTCGAAGATGGAGATCATCCGTTGTCTCAAGCGGTACGTCGCCCGCGAGGCGTACTACCTGATCAAGCAGGACAGCACCCCGAACAGGTCAGTCCAGTGAGGTTGGCATTCGGGAGAGCGTCCTCGACTACGTACCGCCCGCCGAGTACGAACGCGACTGGTGGCGACAACAGCAAGTCACCCCGCGGTCCGCCTGAAAAGACCGCCGGACTCTGCGAAACTCGGGACAGCTCAACGTGCTTCAGGCGGTGAAAGTACTCACCTGCTGGCGGCTACGCACCGAGTCTCTACGACCGGACAGTTCCCATTGCGCGTGCACGTTGAGGTGCACGGTCATGTCCCCCATCACGTACCGGGCAATGGGCTGGTGCTGCATCCACGTGCCCGTCGTCCGGCCGGACGCGGACCAGCTCGTCCATGGCGTCCTGCGTGGACCCCAGGATCACGTGAGCCCGCGCCACATCCAGGCGGTGAGTTCCAGTTGATATTGGACGGCTGGCCGACCGTCCGCAGGGCACTGCGCCCCAGGAAAAAGGCCAGGCGCTCCGGGCGCCACGCCGCATGGGTGCTCTAGGAACTCGGCAACATAGGAGCGCTCTGGACGTAGCGGCTGCTCTCCGTGCCTACCGACAAACACTCTTCGTTGTCACCTACGTAGCCAGTCGCAGTGCAGTCAACGGCCCGGACACGAGCAGGTGGCCGAGGCAGTCCAAGTCCAGCGCGGGGGCTACGCCCTTGAGCGGCTCAAGCTCGACGGCGGCGGTCAGGGCGAGGTTTTCCGCGCCAGGCACAAGCCGATGGGTGTGATGGTCGCGTTCAAGGGGTGCAGCAAGTCTCTGTTGCTCCGGCAGTCACGAATGCACCGGGAGATCGACGCTGGCCGGGAACTGGCCCACGCGGCGGGAGCGGCTCCAACCGCAGCTGTCGAGTGGGACGTTGAGGTCCCACAGGCCGGTGACGGGACGTCCGTGGCTGGCGGTGGCCCCATCGAAGACGACGGTGGGCAGCCTCGGCCGCGTTGCGACCGAGGGGAGGGAGATGACGCGCTGCCGGCCGGGCACGTACAGGTCGGATCGACCGGGAGAGTGCGGGAATTCTCGGAACTCAGTCCGCGAAGTAGTCGGGATACCGGGCCCGGAAGGCCGGGGCGTCCTCCAGCACCCTGCGGGCGTGCCTGCTGATGTGGGCGTGGCCGTGTACCGCGTCGCCGGACTCCAGCGCGTCCACGATCGCCGTGTGCTCGTCGATGAGGACCCGCACCGTCTCGGGGTCGGGCAGGCTCAGCCGCCGGAACCGGTCCAGGTGCATCTTCATCGGCTGCATCAACTGCCAGGCGCCCGGATAACCGCTCATCTCGAAGATCTGCCGGTGGAGCGCCTCGTCGGCGGCGAAGAAACCACCGAGGTCGTGGGCCTCATGACAGCGTTCCTGCTCGGCGAGAAGGGTGCGCAGCCCAGTGACGTCCCGCTCCGGCTTCTCGCAAGCCGCCGCGAACGCGGCCAGCTCCAGACTCTCGCGGACGAAGCGCGCCTGCTCCACGTCGTGCAGCCGGATCGGCTCCACCCGGGTGCCCACCTGGGGCACCACCGACACGAGACCGCCGTCCACCAGCCGCGCGATGGCCTCGCGCAGCGGCGTGCGGCTGACCTGCAACTGCTCGGCCAGATCCGTCTCCGACAACAACGCACCCGGCTCGATCCGCAGGTCACGAATGGCCGCGGCCAACTCCTCGTACACTCGGTCGGAGGTGCGCTGGCGCGTCCGGGGACGACCGACCGCCGCCAGCGCCGACACCGTGTTCAGACCACTACGCTCCGACTTCACGTCGATCATCATCGCACGCCCGCCAACTTGTATGCAAGTATCCCTGCCTGCGGGCTGAGGGTGCCCGGCCGGTCTGGACGCGGCCCCTGGAGAGTTGCCGCGTCCGGATCGGTTCCCCAGCCGCTCGTAGTCGGGGCAAGACTCCCGAATCCTTCCGGAGAATTCCTGCCACCGAACTGCCGAAGCGCCGGACGTGCAGACGATCTTTTCGCGTGCGCGTCCGGAGCTTTCCGCTGGAATTTCCGGGGGGAGATCGCGCGTCAGTCGAGGCCGAGGGCGTTGAGGACGCCCTGGAGATAGCCGATCGCGTGGGCGCGGCCGCGGCTGCAGTAGGCACCGGAGGAAATGTCGATCCAGGTGTCTGGGTCGCCGACCATGGCCGGCACGTGGTCGTCGATGATGAAGCCGTCGAATCCCACGTCGTGGAGGCGGCGTATGACACGGGCGGGGTTGTAGTTGCCCTCGCCGAGGAAGCACTCACGGAAGGACGGGACGGTTCCCTGGACGTCCCGGAAATGGACGTAGAAGATCGCACCGAGCGGACCGAGCGTGTCGATGACCTCGTTGACGGCGTCCTCGCCGCCCATCTCGGAGACCGTGCCGAGGCAGAAGTCCAGTCCCCAGGCCGGGCTTCCCTTCGCCTGCTCGCGCGCTGCGGACAGCGAGGCCGGCGAGTTGAAGATGCGCGCCGCGCCACCCAGCGGCTCGTCCACCGGCGGGTCGTCCGGGTGCAGTGCCAGCCGCACCCCGGCTTCCTCTGCGACGGGCAGGACAGCGTCGAGGAAGTACTGGTGGTTGGCCCACATCTGCTCGGCCGTGATCGGCTCGGACAGCAGTTCGGTGGGCGAAAGCCGGTAGGAGGCGAGCGCGTTGCCGGCGCCGACACCTGCCAGGTCGAAGGAGGTGACCTTGGCGCCGCCGCGGCCGGCCACGTCCATGTCGGTGCGCCACACGAACGTCGGCAGCCAGTTGTAGCCGAGCATGTCTATGCCGACCGCGCCCATGTTCCGGATGGTCGTGCGGTAGTTCTCGATCTGTTCGTCCCGCCCGGGAAGGCCGCGCTGGACTTTCCAGAAGTGGGCCAGGGGGACGTTCTCCAGGCCGTCGATCCGCAGCCCGTCGGCGTCGCAGCGCTCGCGCAGTGCCCGCAGCTCCTCCAGGCTCCAGTAACCCGCCTCGCCGGGCAGCAGGTTGGGGGTGTGGAGCTGGACGCCGGTGAGCCCGAGCTGATGGGCGAAGGTCGCCGTCCTGTCGTCGTAGACGTCGATGTGACCGAGGGAGAGCCTCAGCGTCATGCTCGTACCGCTTTCTGGGTCTGCCGGCCGAGGCCGTCGATTTCGACCTCGACGAGGTCGCCTTCGGTGAGATAGGGGAACCGGCCGGAGAGCGCGACGCCCTCGGGGGTGCCGGTGTTGACGATGTCGCCGGGCTCCAGGATCGTGACCTGGCTGAGCAGGTGGATCAGCGTGGCGACATCGAAGATCATGTCCGACGTCGAGGAGGACTGCCGGGGCTCGCCGTTGACCCAGGACCGCAGCCCGAGCGCCTGGGGGTCGGGGACCTCGTCGGGCGTCAGCAGCCAGGGGCCCAACGGGTTGAACGTCTCGCAGCTCTTGCCCTTGGACCACTGGCCACCACTGGTCTCCAGCTGGAGCCGGCGCTCCGAGACGTCGTTGGAGACGGTGTATCCCCCGATGCAGACCAGCGCCTGCTCGGGTGACTCCAGGTAGCGAGCCTTCCGGCCGATCACGACGGCGAGTTCGACCTCCCAGTCGGTCCGGTCCGATCCGCGCGGGAGCAGGAGGTCGTCGTACGGGCCGACGACAGTGTTGGGGGCCTTGTAGAACACCACCGGGTGCTCCGGCTGAGGCGATCCGGACTCGGCGGCGTGGGCGGCGTAGTTCAGGCCGACGCACAGCACGACGCCGGGGCGGGCCACGGGCGGACCGATGCGCAGGCCGGTGACATCGAAGGGCGGCAGGGCGCCGGCCGCGAGCGCGGCGCGGGCGCGTTCCACTCCGCCGCTGCCGAGGAAGGCGCCGTCGATGTCGGCGGTGACGGAGCGCAGGTCGTGGTACTCGCCGTCCGGGGTGGCCACCACGGGCGTCTCGGCGCCGGGCGAGCCGATGCGCAGGAATCTCATGATGTCCTTTCCGCAAGGAAGGAAAGGCCGGCCCCGTGCGGAGCCCGCCGTCGGCGGCCGGCGTTGTCGGTCGGGCCTGTCCGGCTCATCCGGCGAAGTACCCGGGGTAGCGGGCCTGGAGTCCGGGGGCGGTCTCCAGCACCCTGCGGGCGTGCCTGCTGATGTGGGCGTGGCCGTGTACCGCGTCGCCGGACTCCAGCGCGTCCACGATCGCCGTGTGCTCGTCGATGAGGACCCGCACCGTCTCGGGGTCGGGCAGGCTCAGCCGCCGGAACCGGTCCAGGTGCATCTTCATCGGCTGCATCAACTGCCAGGCGCCCGGATAACCGCTCATCTCGAAGATCTGCCGGTGGAGCGCCTCGTCGGCGGCGAAGAAACCACCGAGGTCGTGGGCCTCATGACAGCGTTCCTGCTCGGCGAGAAGGGTGCGCAGCCCAGTGACGTCCCGCTCCGGCTTCTCGCAAGCCGCCGCGAACGCGGCCAGCTCCAGACTCTCGCGGACGAAGCGCGCCTGCTCCACGTCGTGCAGCCGGATCGGCTCCACCCGGGTGCCCACCTGGGGCACCACCGACACGAGACCGCCGTCCACCAGCCGCGCGATGGCCTCGCGCAGCGGCGTGCGGCTGACCTGCAACTGCTCGGCCAGATCCGTCTCCGACAACGACGCACCCGGCTCGATCCGCAGGTCACGAATGGCCGCGGCCAACTCCTCGTACACCCGGTCGGAGGTGCGCTGGCGGACACGCAGCCGCCCCACCGATGCGAGGGCCGGCGGGCCGCCTGGGAAGTTTCGATCCGATTTCACGACATGATCCTTGCATACTGAAGAACTTGTATGCAAGCATCCCGGTTACCGCCAGGCCGTCTCCGGGTTACCAGCGGATGCACCTGGAACTTCTTGCGGAGAGCAGCTGAGTCGCCAATGAGAGAGGAAGACTCGTGCTGATGCATCTATCGAATACGACACCACCCCCCGTCCCCTCCGGCCCGGACGTCCCCGTGCTCTCGGCCACCGGGATCTCCAAGCGCTTCGGCCACGTCACGGCACTGACCGACGTGACCCTGGAGGTGGCCCCCGGCGAGGTCGTGGCCCTGATGGGCGACAACGGCGCGGGCAAGTCCACGCTGATCAAGATCCTGTCGGGCGCCCTCGCTCCGGACAGCGGCGAGTTGCGCGTACGCGGCGAACAGGTCCACTTCGCCGACCCCTCGGACGCCCGTGCCGCCGGCATCGAGACCGTCTACCAGGACCTCGCGCTGGCCGACGACCTGTCCGCCCCCGCCAACCTGTTCCTGGGCCGTGAGCGCCGCAAGCTGGGACTGCTGGGCCGGCTGGGCGTCCTCGACAACAAGCGGATGCAGACCGAGGCGGAGGACTACCTGCGCACTCTCGGCGCCCGCGTTCCGGACTACCAGGCTCCGGTGCGGATGTTCTCCGGCGGCCAGCGCCAGACCGTGGCGATCGCCCGGGCCGGTATCTGGGCCCGCGAGCTGGTCATCATGGACGAGCCCACCGCCGCGCTGGGCCTCGTCCAGACCGAGCAGGTCGCCCAGCTGATCAAGCGCACCCGGGACCGGGGCATCGCCGTCGTCGTCATCAGCCACAGCGTGCCGTTCGTGACCGACGTGGCCGACCGCATCGTCGTGCTCCGTCTGGGCTCCAGCGCCGCGACGCTGTCGCCCGCCACCGCCTCGCACGACGAGATCGTCGCCGCCATCACAGGCGCGGTGACCGGAACCCCGACCGACCCGCAGGGAAGCACGCCATGACTCCCCATCTCCCCATCCCCACGGTCGGCGCGGACGTGTCCGGTCCGGACACCGCGAACCGCGTGCGCCGCGCAGCCGCCGCACTGACGAGCAACTGGGTCTTCCTGGCGCTGGTCGTCCTCGTCGTGGCCTTCTCGGTTCAGGCCGGCGGGACGTTCCTCAACGCGGACAACTTCCGCAACATCCTGTTCAACGCCTCCGGGACGATGCTGCTGGCCGTCGGCACCGCCTATCTGATCATCGGCGGCCAACTCGACCTGTCCATCGGATCCGTGCTGGTCTTCAGCCAGGTGATCGCCGCCAAGACGATCGTCGCGGTCAGCGGGTCCGCGGAAAGCGGCTACCCCAACGCCGGTGCCGCCATCACGCTCGGCATCGCCGTTGCCGTGGCCGTCGGCGCGGCGTGGGGCCTGCTCAACGGCGTCCTTGTCACCCGGCTGAAGATCCCCTCGTTCATCATCACGCTCGGCACCCTCGGCATGGGCCTCGGCCTGGCACAGGTCATCACCAAGGGCACCGACGTCACCGGGCTGCCGCCGCAGATGGTCACCGGCATCGGTATGCGCCAGGTGCTGGGGCTGCCGCTGCCTGTGTGGATCGCCGCCGCCGTGGCGGTCGTGGCCGGCCTCGTCCTTGCCAGGACGCAGTTCGGCCGGTACACCTACGCCATCGGCTCCAATGCCGAAGGCGCCCGCCGCAGCGGCATCAAGGTGACCCGCCATCAGGTCGTGCTCTTCACCATGATGGGCGCCCTAGCGGGCCTGGCCGGCGTCCTGGACGTCGCCCGGTACACCACCACCCAGGTCAGCGGCCACAGTGCCGACAACCTCGTCGCCATCGCCGCCGTCATCATCGGCGGGGCCAGCCTCTTCGGCGGCCGCGGCACCATCTTCGGCAGCGCCGTCGGCGTCATGATCCCGGCCGTGCTCAACAACGGACTGGTCATCGTCGACGTCCAGCCGTTCTGGCAGACGGTGGCCATCGGCGCCATCCTCATCGTCGCGGTCGCCGTCGACGACATCAAACGCCGTCAGCGACTGCGCGCGTCCTGACCTCCCTCGCACCACCTCGCACTCCCCGTACACACGGAACGGATCATCCCATGTCCCGCAGAATCACCCGGGCCTCGCTGGCGGTCACGGCCGCGACCGCCGCCCTCGCCCTGTCGGCCTGTTCCTCCTCCGAAGCCCCCGCGAGCGCGACCGGCGGCGGCTCCGGCAAGCAGCGCACCATCGCCTTCATCCCCGGGTGCACCTGCGACCCGTACTACTCGACCGAGATCACCGGCTTCGAGGCCGCGGCCAAGGCCGCCGGGGTCACCCCGATCGTGCAGGGCCCGGCCAACTTCCAGGCCTCCGAGCAGATCCCCGTCCTCCAGGCGGTCGTCCAGAAGAAGCCTGACGCCATCGTCATCGACCCGACCGACGCCACCGCGCTCGCCGCCCCGATCGCCGCGGCCGTCGCCCAGGGCGTCCCGGTGATGACGACCGGCAACAACGTCAACAGCGACAAGATCTTCACCGCCATCGCGGCCAGCTCCGTCCAGGGCGGCAAGCTGGGTGCCCAGGAGCTCATGAAGCAGAAGCCCGAAGGCGGCAAGGTGGTATTCGTCCACATCAAGCCGGGCATCAGCTCCATCGACGACCGCGAGAAGGGCTTCCGCGAAGCCTTCGACGGTCAGCCCAAGTACAAGGTGCTGCCCAACCTGTACGCCGGCAACGACTCCGCCACGCAGGCCGCAGGCCTGGTGCAGGCCGCCATCAGCGCCAACCCCGACCTGGTCGCCATCTTCGCCTCGAACGTCATCACCGCCGAGGGCGCGGCCAACGCGGTCAAGGCCGCCGGCAAGACCGGCAAGATCGCCGTGCTCGGCTACGACGCGAGCCCGCAGGAGGCCACCCACCTCAAGAACGGCACCCTCACCGCCCTCGTCTCCCAGAACCCCTACCAGATCGGGCAGTTGGCCGTGAAGAACGCGCTGAAGTACATAGAGGGCGACCACAGCATCCCCAAGGATCAGCCGCTCGTCCCGCTGGTCATCACCAAGGACAACCTGGACGACCCGGCCTCGCAGACCGGCCTGTACAAGTAACACCGCGCCTCCCGCGCTCCGCCCCGGGGCCGCCCCCGTCGGCCCCCGGAACCTCCTCCCGCAGCCTCCTCGCAGAAGGACCGCACACCCATGGAATTCGAGGGCAAGTCCGCACTGGTCACCGGCGGATCCAGCGGCATCGGCCTGGCCGCGGCCGAGCTCCTGGCCGCCCGCGGCGCGCGGGTGGTGTGCGCGTCCGTCACACCGCCGGAGACCGCCGTCCACGATGCGATCACCTACGTCGAGACCGACGTCACCGACGAGTCCTCGGTGGCCGCCGCCGTCGGTCACGCCGTCCGGCACCACGGCGGACTCGACGTCCTCGTCGCCTGCGCCGGCATCCAGCGCTACGGCACCGCCGCCGACACCCCGCGCACGACCTGGGAGGAGGTGATGGCGGTCAACGTCGAGGGCGCCTTCCTCGCCGCCAAGCACGCCCTGCCCGCCCTGCGCGCCTGCGGCGCGGGTTCGATCGTGCTCGTCTCGTCCGTCCAGGCCTTCGTCACCCAGAAGAACGTCGCCGCGTACACCGCCAGCAAGGGCGCCCTCAACGCGTTCGCCCGCTCTCTCGCCGTCGACGAGGCCGCCTTCGGCGTCCGCGCCAACACCGTCTGCCCGGGCTCCGTCGACACCCCCATGCTGCGCACCGCCGCCGCCGGGTTCGCCGGCAGCCCGGAGGATGCGGACGAACTCGTCGCCACGTGGGGCCGCAGCCACCCGCTCGGGCGGGTGGCCCGTCCCGAGGAGGTCGCCGAGGCCATCGCCTTCCTGGCGAGCGACCGCGCCGCCTTCATCACCGGCATCGCCCTGCCCGTCGACGGCGGCCTGCTCGCCCAGGTCGCCGTGGCCCTCCCCGACTGATCACCGATTCTTCAACCCGCGATCGGAGCAGTGAAGTTGAGCATCGACATCACCGTCGCGATACCCGGTGAGGCCCGCGTCGGAGAAGGACCGTTCTGGGACGGTGAGACCGGACAGCTGACCTGGGTGGACATCCTCGCCGGCCGCGTCCACACCGCCGACCCGGCCGCGCCCCGCCCGCACACCCTCACCCTGCCGACCTTCGTCGGCGCCGCCGTCCCCAAGGCGTCCGGTGGATACGTCGCCGCCACCACCGAGGGGTTCACGGATGTCCGCGCCGACGGCACCTGGACCACCCGCCTGGCCGTCCTGCCGCCCGGACGCCGGATGAACGACGCCAAGTGCGACCCGCAAGGACGGCTGTGGGCCGGCAGTTGCGCCATGGACTTCGCCGCCGGCCGCGGGGCTCTCCACGTCCTGACCCCGGACTGGGCGACGGAACCGGTCCTCGACGGCCTGACACAGCCCAACGGCCTCGGCTGGAGCCCCGACAGCCGCACCTTCTACCTCATCGACACCGTCGCCCACGAGGTCAACGCCTTCGACGTGCTGCCCGACCGGCTCGCCCCCGCCCGCCGCCGCACCCTCGCCCGCTTCCCCGAAGCCGCCGGAGAACCTGACGGGATGGCCGTCGACGCCGACGGCTGCCTGTGGATCGCCCTGTGGCGCGGCGGCCGACTCATCCGCCTCTCCCCCGACGGAGAGGTCCTCGCCGAAGTCCCCCTTCCCGTCGACCAGCCCACCTCCTGCGCCTTCGGCGGCCCGAACCTCGACGTCCTCTACGTCACCACGGCCCGCGAAGGCCTCCGACCCGGCCCCGCCGGGGCGGCCGGCTCCGTCCTGGCCGTGCGCGGCCTGGGCGTCCGCGGCCTGACCGCCCACCGGTTCGGAGGCTGACCGGCCATGACCTCTTCTGTGCTGCTGCACGGCGACCACCTGTCGGTCGAAGTACGACCCGGCAAGGGCGCGGACATCACATCCGTCACCGAACGCACCAGCGGCATCGACGTCTTGTGGCGCACGCCGTGGGGGCGCCGCGACCTGGCCGGGGCGCCCGTCACCGGCGACAGCCGGACCGACTGGCTCGCCCGCTACGGCGGCGGCTGGCAGCAGCTCGTGCCCAACGCCGGCGCCGAGCGGACCGTCGACGGCGTCCGCCGCGGTTACCACGGCGAGGCGGCCGTCGTCGCCTGGACGGTCGAGAGCGCGGACGAGGCCGAAGTCCGTCTCGCCACCGACCTGATCACCGCCCCGCTCCGCCTCACCCGCAGCGTGCGCCTGGACGGGCCGGCCCTGCACGTTCGCGACACGGTCCACAACACCTCCGGGGAACCGGTACCGGTGATGTGGGTCCAGCACCCGGGCTTCGGGGCACCGTTCATCGACGAGCACTGCACCATCACGGCCGCGGCCCGCACCGTCCTCACCGACGCCGAGCAACCCGGCACGGTCCTGCCGCCCGATGTCCGCGCGGCGTTCCCGCTCGCGCCCGCCGTCGACGGGAACGTCCTGGACCTGCGGCAGTGCCCCGGACCGGACAGCGGGCGCGCCGTGTTCGCCTGCCTCATGGACTTCCGGACCGGCTCCTTCGCCATCGAAAGTCCCAGCGCGGGATTCGGCATCCGCGTCGAGTGGGACGCGTCCGTCCTGCCGTATGCCTGGCTGTGGCAGGAGTGCCACGCGAGCAGCGGCTTCCCCTGGTACCGCCGCGCCTACGTGGTCGCCATCGAACCCGCCAACGTCCTGCCCGGCGACCCTTCCCCGGCCTGCCCCACCCGCGGCCAGGCACCCCTGCTGCCGGCCGGCACCAGCTGGACCAGCGACATCACCCTCAGCATCACCGACCTCCGCTGAAGCCGGCGGCCGCACGCAGCACACCGCCCTCCGGCACCGGACGGACACGGAAGGACCACAGACCCATGGCTTACGTCGGCACCGAACCAGCAGCCCACAACCCGCAAGCGGTGTGCCTCGGCGAGACCATGGCCGTCCTGCTGCCCGGACACCCCGGCCCCACCGAGTCCGTCGGAGAGTTCCGGGTCGGCGTGGGCGGCGCCGAGTCCAACGTCGCCTGCGGCCTCGCCGGGCACGGGATCACCACCGCCTGGATCAGCCGCGTCGGCGACGACGGCTTCGGCCGACGCATCATCAGCGAGCTCACCGCACGCGGGGTCGATGTCTCGGCCGTCACCATCGATCACGTGCGGCCGACGGGCCTCTACCTCAAGGAAACCCACCCGCACAGCCGGATGCGCTACTACCGCACCGGGTCCGCCGCCTCCGCCCTCGGCCCCGACACCTTCACCAACCCCGTGTTCAACCAACTCCTTTCCGGCGCCCGACTACTGCACCTGTCGGGCATCACCCCCGCGCTGTCGGACAGCTGCCTCGGCCTGATCCGGGCCCTGCTCACCGCCCCCCGCCCCCGCCACACCGTCAGCTTCGACCTCAACTGGCGGCCCGCCCTCTGGCACGACCGCGACCCGGCCGTCCTGCTCGAACTCTGCAACGCCGCCGATCTGCTCCTCCTCGGAGCCGACGAGGCCGAAGCCGCCTTCGGCCTCAGCAGCCACGCCGCCATCCGGGCAGCGTTCCCCGCCCCCGCAACCGTGGTCGTCAAGGACTCCGAGCACCAGGTCACCGTGCTGAACGCGGACGGCAGCACCGTCAGCGAACCCGCGCTCGTCGTCGAGGTCGTCGAACCCACCGGCGCCGGCGACGCGTTCGCCGCCGGCTACCTCGCCGCGACCCTGCGCGGCCTGGACCAGCGCGCCCGCCTGCGTCTGGGCCACCTCACCGCCGCAGCCGCCCTCACCACCCACGGCGACCACGGTGTCCTGCCCTCCTCCGAGCTCACCGCCGCCCTTCTCGCCGCCTCCCCCGACGAATGGGCCGCGACCCGGGTCACCGCCGCCGGAATCCATTCACCAGCCCTGTCCTGACCGCACAGCCTGATCGGCCTCCGCACCCGCACCACGACAACCCCGACCAGGGAGCACCAGACCATGACCACGCCCCTGTCCTTTCCGGCGGAGCTCACCGCCAGCCCAGTGATCGCCGTCGTCCGCGCACCCCACATCGCAGACGCGCCGGCCCTGTGCGCGGCCCTCGCCGAAGGCGGAATCCACCACGTCGAGTTCACCTTCACCACCCCCGACGTCACCCGGCACCTCGCCCAAGCAGCCGCCTCCGGCGCCCACGTCGGCATCGGCACCGTCCTCACCCGCCGCCAAGCCGAACTCGCCATCGAAGCCGGCGCCCGCTTCCTCGTCACACCCGGCTGCCGGCCCGAAGTAGCCGAAGCCGCCCACGAGGCGGGACTGCCCGCCGTCCTCGGCGCCCTCACCCCCACCGAAGTAGCCCAAGCCGTCGACCTCGGCGCAGCCGCAGTGAAGATCTTCCCCGCCAGCGGGTTCGGCCCCCGCTACCTCAAGGAACTCCACGGCCCCTACCCGGACATCCCCCTCGTCGCCTCCGGTGGCGTCAACGCCGCCAACGCCGCCGAATACCTCGCCCACGGAGCCCTCGCCGTCTGCGCCGGAACCGAGGTCGTCCCCCCGACAGCCGTCGCGGAGGGCAACCGGGACGAGATCACACACCGAGCCGCGGCGTTCATGGACTCCCTCACCCGGTAGTCCCAACGCGCCGGGCACCATCGGCTGCACTTGGCCAGGCAAGCCGTGCCCGCGGGGGCAGGCCTGTGCTGACCGGTCCCAGGCTCGGCGTCCCCCTCGACCGGGACGAGCTCGCTGAGTACGCCGAGTTGTACCGACGGCTCGGCGGCTACAGCTACGACCGCGCCCCGAACCGCCGGGGTGCTTCTCCCGAGCGAGAGCCTGCCGGCGTGTGAGGCAGGCCCCGATCACGCCCTCATGACCCGAATCAATCGCGAAGGGAAGCGCGAAGTGACCGAGCCAAAGGCAAGTGAAGGGAAGCGCGCAGTGACCGAGCCGAAGGCAAGTGGTCAGTTGGCCCGTCGTCGTCTTCTGTTGTCCGCCGGTGGAGTGCTGGCCGCGGGCGTTGCAGGAGTTGGCGGTTCCGGCGGCCTTGCCTGGGCAGCCGCGCCAGGGGATGCGGTTTCAGCCGAGGCGGGCCGGGACTATGTCCGCCTGGTCAATCCGTGGGTGGAAGCGGATCGGGGCCGGTTCTTCTTTTTCCAGTCGGCTAGCAACCCGTTCGGCATGATCAAGCTGCGGCCGGACACGAGCACCAACACTCTTTGGGGGACGGGCTACCGGCAGAGTGAAAACAACGTCAAGGGTTTCAGTCATCTCCATTGCTGGCAGATCGCCGGCGTGCAGGTGATGCCCACCACCGGGGCGGGTGTGTCGAAGCTGCAGGGCGATACCGGCTGGCAGTCGTATGTGAACCATGAGGTCGGTGAAGTCGTCGAGCCGGGCTACCACCGGCTGCATCTGGACCGGTACGGCATCACCGCCGAGCTGACCTGCACCGATCGCGTGGGCCTGCACCGCTATACCTACGGCAATGCCGGCCGGAGTGAGATCATCATCAACCTCGGCGGTGTACTGGGTGAAGCGAAGATGAAGGACGCCCACGTCACCAAGGTCAGCGACCACGAGATCGAGGGCTACGTCGACCAAGGAGGACTGCTCACCGACGGCCTCTACTGGCCCGAAACGCCGCCGGAAAAGAACCGACTGTTCTTCAATATTCGGTTCGACAAGCCGTTTGATTCGCTGCGTGGTTGGGCGGGTGGGAGCCTGGCCAACGGCGGTGCCGCGATCGAGGAGCTGTCCGGCGACAACATGGGGGTGTACGCCTGCTACGAGCACCTGGATGCCGGGGCGGTCGTGCAGATGAAGGTGGGGTTGTCGTTCACTGGGGCGGCGGGGGCGCGCAAGAATCTCGAAGCGGAGCTGCCGGGCTGGGACTTCGAGGCGGTGAAGCAGGCCTCACAGCAGCGCTGGAACGCGATGCTGGGGCGCATCGACGTCGAAGGCGGCTCCGAGCAGCAGCAGGTCAAGTTCTACACCGACCTGTTCCACGTGCTGTGCGGGCGCAGCACGATCAGCGACGTGGACGGCAAGTACCTGGACAACACCTGGCGGCACGGCAAGGTCAAGCAGATCCCGCTGGACGATCGCGGCGTGCCGCGGTTCGCGATGTACAACTACGACGCGGTGTGGTTGACCCAGTGGAACCTCAACACCGTGCTCGGTTTCGCTTATCCGGAAATCTACAGCAGCTTCGTCCACTCGCAACTGCAGATGTACCGGGACGGCGGCCTGCTGCCGCGCGGCCCGCGCTTTGGCGACTATTCGTTCGTGATGACTGGCTCGGCGGTGACGTCGTTCATCACCGGCGCCTGGAACAAGGGGATCCGCGACTTCGACATCGACCTGGCCTACGACGCCATGCTCGACGCCCAGTCCATCGGCGGCCTCTTCGACAAGGGCCCGTACGGGTACGCGTCCTGGTTGGGAGACGGTGGCAATGCCCGGCCTTATCTTGATCACGGTTATGTGCCGCACAACCTGCAGGGTTCCTGGAAGTCGCGTGGTGCTGGGGAGACGCTGGAGTTCGCGTTCCAGGACTGGACGTTGGGGCAGTTGGCCCGACGGCTGGGCAAGTCGGGGCTCAACGTCTCGCAGTTTGCTGAGGTGTCGGTGTCCTCGCAGGTGAACGATTCTAATTTCGCCGGTGTGCGGGCGGTGGACGGTCGGCCGATCCGCTCCAGCATCGTGCCTTCTCAGAATGTGGAGTGGGTGTCCACGGAACGGAACCCATGGATCACGCTGAGCTGGCGTGAGGAGAAGCGCGTCCACAAGGTGGTGATCAGCGATCGGGTGGACCCGAGGTCGAACGCGAACTCCGGCGTTCTGACGTTCAGCGACGGGTCGACGATCGCGGTGAGCAACATCCCCACCGATGGCAGGAACAAGGTGGTGGCCTTCCGGCCGAGGCGGGTCAGCTGGGTACGGTTCGAGGCCACCGGCGGCACCGGCGAGAACGTGGGCCTGAACGAGATCGAGGTGTGGGACGACACCGACGCCGGCGCCTACCTGATCGAGCGGTCGGGCAACTGGCACAACCTGTTCGACAGGTCCACCGGGTTGATCCGCCCCAGGGGTGCCGACGGACGGTGGCTGTCGCCGTTCAACCCGCTGTCCGAGGACGATTTCGTGGAGGCCAACGCCTGGCAGGCCACCTGGTACAGCGTGCACGATGTGATGGGTCTGGCGAACCGGCTGGGCGGCAGGGCCGCCTACGCCGACAAACTCAACTACGCCTTCGAGCAGTCCAGAAAGAGCAATTTTATTGGCGAAGGGCAGAACGGCAACGAGGGCGCCTACATCAACTACGGCAACCAGCCAAGTTTGCAAACGGGCCACCTGTTCAACTACGTGGGTTATCCGTGGTTGACCCAGTACTGGGTGCGGCAGGTGAAGGAGAAGGTCTACTCCTCTACTGCCACCACTGATGGGTACGGCCACCATGACGAGGACCAGGGCCAGATGGGATCGCTCAGCGCACTGATGGCGATCGGCCTGTTCGAAGTCACCGGAGCGAGCCTGCAACGGCCGGTCTACGACATCACCTCACCGATCTTCGACAAGGTCACCATCGGCCTGAACCGAGACTACTATCCAGGTAAGCAGTTCCGCATCGTCACCCACGACAACTCCGCGGCCAACATGTACATCCAGCGCGCCACGCTCAACGGGCAGGAGTTGGACAACGCCTGGTTCTACCACGACCAGCTGACCGACGGCGGAACGCTGGAGCTGTGGATGGGCGACCAGCCGAACAAGGCGTGGGGCGTCCAGCAACTGCCGTTCTCCCAGTCCCCGCAGGCACCCGCGGTCATCTACTCCACGCCTGATCAGGTTCGGGTCGGTCCCGGCGAGAACGGCACGGTCAGGCTGGAGGCGAAGAACCTCACCGGCAAAACGGTCACAGTGAACTGGCAGACCAACGCCCCCGCGGGCCTGCGTACCGAGCCGGCCACCGGCACCCTGAACGTCCCAGCCAACGGCACAACCGGCCAGGACCTTACCCTGCGGGTTGCCGAGGACACTCCCGAAGAGCTTCACCGGATCACCTTCACCGCCAACGCCGCCGACGGAACCGAACTCCCCGACGGCGTGCTCTACGTGCACGGCGTGCCGGCGATCTCGGTGTCGACCGCGCCTGCGGAACTCCGCCTGTTGCAGGACACCCCGGCCACGTTCCAGGTCCGGCTGGTCAACAACGACAGCCAAGCCCGCGACACGGAAGTCTCGCTGCAAGCACCTGAGGGCTGGCAGGTCGAACCCGCAACCCGACCGCTGCAACTCGCCGCCGCTGCGACTGCTACCCCAACCTTCACCGTCACCCCGCCGGCGAACGCCTCGGGGGCGCAGACCCTCGTCGTGAAGGTCAAGGATGGGACAGGCACGTCCCACCACGAGGTCTCCGCCACCGTCCACCACGCGATCGCTCTGGTCGGGTCCGTCGATGTGGCGACGGCGGGATTCGCTCTCACCCCCAACCGTTACTCCGCCTACCCCAGCACCTTCCCCAACGGTGTCGACTTCACCGTCGGCAGCAGCGACCCCGCATCCGCGTGGAGTTACATCCACCCCGGACCCGACGACGCCTGGGCCGGAAACCGATCCCACACCTTCACCCTGCGCTTCGACCTCCCCCAAACCCCCGAAAACGATCTCGCCCTCACCGCATGGCTGGTCGACACCCAACAGGCCAGCCCTCCGAAACTGGCCCTCAGCCTGAACGAACACACCGCCACCACCATCCAGCTCCCGGCGGGCGGCGGGGACGGCTACCACTGGGGCGACGGACGCGGCGGCACCATCCGCCCCACCATCATCGACTTCCCCCTGCCCACCAACCAACTCCGCACCGGTCAGAACGTCATCACCATCACCACCCAAACCGGCTCATGGCACGTCTACGACGCCATCGCCATCCGCGAAACCACCCCATAACCAGCAAACACAACCAAGACCGAAACATCTTCCCGGCGGGGGCTTCGGGCCCCACTACCTGAAGGACCTGCAGGGCCCCTACCCGGGCGTCCCGCTCATCGCCTCGGGCGGCGTCAACGCCGACAACGCCGCCGCATACCTGGCGCACGGCGCCGCCGCCGTCTGTGCGGGCACCGACGTGGTCCCCCGGACGCGGTCGCGAACAGCGACTGGGCGGATGTCACCCGGCGCGCCAAATCCTTCACGGCTGCCCTCGTTCGGTGAACCGCACCGCCGCTCTCTCACCACCCCGGCGTCCGTGAGCACCGCGGGCGCAGATCGCGACAGAACCCCGCAACCCCCTGCCCGTGCCCGGCCTCAACCGACGAGTGAGGCCGGGTGCGGGCAAGGGGACTCCCTTCCCACCCGTCCCGGCTCCACCCAGCCCTGAGGAGGCCCGTCGTGGCTCATCACCCCACCCGTCGCAGTGTCTTGAAGTGGTCGGCGGTCACCGCTGCCGCGGCCTGGCTCGCGCCTGCCCTGCCAGCAGCCCTCGCCAACGCGGCCACGGGCACGATCCCGTCGCTCGAGTCGCTCACCAGCGACTGGATCCCGCAGACGAACCTGCGTCATCTGCCCGCCGTCAGCAACTTCTGGGGCGCGGTCAACGTCGACGCGAACGTCGCGGGCTTCGAGAACTTCACCCTCGCCCCCTATGTGCAGGACGGCCGCTGCGGCGACCTCACCGTCGACGGCTCCACGCTGACCACGGTCACGTCCCGCTGGTCCGCCTACGAGATCCTCCGCAAGGCCGCGACGCAATCCGGGCTGACCGTGCAGACCGCCACCCGGCTGGCGTTCGAGTCGAACCAACTGCTCGTGCGGATCACAGTCACCAACCCGACCTCGGCGGCCGTGTCCACCACGCTGTCCATGAGTCTGAGCCCCCGGATCCGCAAGGCGACGACGGACTGGTCCTGGGCCGCCCCTCGGCCGGGCGATACGAACTTCACCGCACGCACCGTCGGCTCCCCCGCTGTGAACGTCATGGTCTCGGACGGTTCCAGCGCCGCCGTCACCGTGTTCGCGGCCGACTCCGACGTCGTGTTCACCGCCTCCGGAGCCTCCGGCACCGCGAGTTGGAGCCTCAGAGTCGCCCCTGGCGCGACCCGGACCGTGAACCTCGTCATGGCAGTCGGTGACACCTCGACCGGCAAGCCGCTCGCCGCGGTCGCGGAGGGTCAGCACGTCGTCGACACCGCGAACGTGACCCTGCGGTCGTTCGCTTCCGTCTTCGGCAAAGCCGGGCAGGCCTGGTCCAAGCGCTGGGCCCAGGCGTTCACCGCCGGCAACACCCACTACTCGGGCTGCCTGCCGGTCCTGACCCCCGAGAACAGTCCGACCGGCAACGCCGTCGCCCGGCTGTACTACATGAGCGTCCTGTCCGTCCTGGCCTGCGAGCGCACCAACCTCGGACCGTCGTTCAACGCCCTGCTCGGCCGCACCGGTTCGTTCAGCGGCTACGACCGGGTCTACGTCACCGGCGCTCCGGAGTTCTCGAACACAGTCACCTACTTCTGGGACACCTCCTACGCGTCCGTCATGCTCGCCCTGCTCGACCCAGCCGTGATGCGCGCCCAGACCACGGACTGGCTCGGCCGCAACATCTACGGTTGCTACGCGGTCGACCAGGTCCAGGGCGAAGGCGTAGGGCCGTGGTACTCCGCCAACGACCTCACCGTGTTCACCACGGTCGACAACTACGTCAACTACAGCGGCGACACGGCCTTCCTGCAGACCACCGTGGGCTCCGCCACGGTCCTGCAACACCTGACCGACAACGCCACCCACTGGCAGTCACTCGTTCCCGCAGGCCAGACGCTGGCGGACTACGGCGCCAACCACAACCTGCTGGAAGTCCTGCCCAAGTACACCAACCAGGTCGCGTCGTTCAACGCAGCGAACGTCTGGATGATGAACCGGGCCGCGACCCTTCAGCAGAACGCGGGCAACGCCTCGACCGCGAAGAGCCTCACCGCCTCGGCGAACAAGCTGCTACCGAACGTGCTGGAGCTGTACGTGGCCGGACAGGGCGTGTGGAACTGCCGCCACGCCGACGGAACCCTGGTGCCCGTGCGGACGGTCCTCGACTTCGCGATCGGCGGCAACCTCCTCGCGGACAAGCTGACGGCCCAGCAGCAGGCCGAGATGAAGACCTTCGTCACCAACGAGCTGCTCGTCGCGGACTGGATGCGGGCCCTGTCGCTCAGCGACTCCGAGGCGCCCGTTGCACGCCCCGACCACGGCACGATCGGCGCCTACGCCTCCTGGCCCGCCCTGACCGCACAGACCTTCGCCCGCTTCGGCGACTATCCGTCATTCCTCAGCCAGCTCACCTCCTTCGCCGGGGTGACCACCCAAGGGCCGATCAGCCAGGCCGAGGAGCTGGCATACCTGGGCGTCGCGCTGGGCGACCGGCCCGCGCTCAACCCTGCCTCCGCCCTCACCGTTTCGGCCTGGGTGAACGCGACCAGCTGGCCGACCCAGATCTTCCAGGGCAGCATCATCGCCAAGGACACCTGGGCCTCCGGCAACGCCGGCTACGTCCTGCGCGGCGGCGCGGGCGGGCAGATCTCCTTCGCGCTCGTGATCGACGGCAACTGGGTCGAACTGAAGACCACGGCAACCGTCCCCACCGGCGGATGGCACCACGTAGCAGCCGTCTACGACGGCGACACCATGAAGATCTACATCGACGGAGCGCTCCAGGCGACCCGCGCCCAGACCGGCGCGCTGACCCCCTCGACCGGCATCCCCGCCGTCGTCGGCAGTTCCCCGGCCGACTCGACCCGCGCCTTCCTCGGCAGCATCGACGAGGCGCGCGTCTACAACCGCGCGCTCACCGCCAGCGACATCTCCGCGGCCGCTGCGGCGACCGACCCTACTGTCGGCGTCACCTCGGGCGGCACGCTCGACCCTGGCCTGGTGCTCCGGTTCGCCTTCGACGAAGGCACCGGGACCACCACCCGCGAAGGCGTCACGGGTACCACAGTCCCGATCAACGGGGCCGCTTGGGCCAGTAGCAGGCCGGGCTTCGGCAAGGCCCTGACGTTCTCCGCCTCCTCCGCCACCGCGGTGGCCGCGGGGGACGTCATGACCTTCAACCTCGTGGGCGCGGGCAAGTTCGCTGACGTGATCATCAGTGACCTGTTCGGTTTCGCTCCCGACGGCACACACCCGAAACTGCGCGACGCCGCCGTCACCCGCGGCTTCGGCGGCACACTGTCGGGACTCGTCTTCAAGGGAACCAGTTACACGATCACCAGCTCGGCGACGACCGGGCTGGTGATCGCCGGCGGTCAGGATCGAGGGAACGATCAATGAGTTCACGCACGGCCACGAGCTCGCCACCGCTTAGGTGACGCGATGGCCTTGTCCCAGCATGACTTACTCCGGCTGATGGAGTCACTGCGTACGGCTGACGGAATCGAGTTGGTCCGGGTCCTGGCCCAGCGGATCCTGCAGGAGCTGATCGAGGCGGAGGCCACCTCGTTCATCGGGGCGGAGCCCGGCGAGCACACCGAGACCCGTACCAACCTGCGCAACAGCCACCGTGGAAAGACGCTGACCACGCCGGCCGGGGACCTCGACCTGGCGATTCCCAAGGTCCGCACCGGCAGCTTCTTCCCCAGCCTGCTCGAACGCCTGTGGGTGCCATAAGTCCGCATGTCCTCTGACCTCGGCGTTCGCCAGTTCCTCGTGATCTCCGTCAGGCTACATCGCTGTACTCGTGGATGAGTCCGCCGAGGACGTCGTGACGCTGGACGCGCTGCGCCGGGAACGGGATGACGTTCGGGTCGTCGGCAGGGGCTCGCAGTTGCAGGGCCCGGTGCGGCCTTCCGGAGTTGTAGTGCTCGGCGTACTCGGCGAGGACCCGCCGGGCGGGCTGCTCGTTGTAGATCAGGATCCGATCGGTGCACTCGGCGCGGATGCTGCCAATGAATCTGGTGCGGCGCAGCGAAGCGGGGAGGTGTCGGGCGAGGGCGGCGAGTATGGCCTGGTCCAGCCAGGACATCCGTGGCCGGGTGACGAGCCGGCGGCGCAGCACGGCGACTTCGTGGCGCAGCGCCAGCAGCTCGACGTCCTTGGCTCGTTGGGAACGGGAGAGCAGGAGGAGCAGCCCGAGGATGCGGACAAAGGCGAGATAGACCATGCGGAGCGCCACGGCGCTCGAGCATGCCATGATCGGACGCGGGCCTCGCAGTCCCAGGTCGAAGCAGGTACGAGAGTTATGGCACCCCACACGGCCCCAAGGGCTTCGTCGTCCTGCCCCGCCGGTGGAAAGTCGAGCGCACGATCGGCTGGTGCATGAACGCCCGCCGCAACGCACGCGACTACGAACGCCTGCCCCAGCGCTCCGAAGCCCACCTGAACTGGGCACTCATCACCATGATGACGCGACGCTTCACCCGCAAAAGCCCCCGCACCAGCCAGTGGACCAAGAAACCTCCGGCAGCCCGCTGACCTGGCCTGGGAGCAATAGGACCGATGCTGTCTTGTTCCCCGTTGGAGATCTCCCGGGACAGCGTGTTTTGGCAGCCGGGCAACACGTGTGCGACTCTACTGACTCTCATCTGAAAGGACTGACCCTGATGCTTGGCATGGTCGTTTGGGACGTCTGCTCTCGCGCTTCGACGCGAGGGCGGTAGCGGCCACCTGCCTCAACTCACACGCCTGTCCGGCGGACAGGTGTCGGTTCAGCCTGCTCCTCGTAGAAGCGCTCTTCGTGCCCCTGCACGTTCGACCACGAGGAGTACGTGGTGTCCACGATCCACTGGACAGAAGGCCCCACCCACCAGACCGCCCGCTGGCATTCCGAGAACGGCGCTTCCCTTCCACAGCGCGTCATCGTCGCTGACGACCGGATGAGGGCCAACGACGCCTACCGCCAGGCATGTGAAGGAACGGCCCTGCTCTGGCGAGGCGACTTCCACAACGCCCGGCAACTTCTGCAGGCGATGGGCCGCCGCATCGACCGCAAACGGCGCGGGACCGCAACCTCCACCAGCGAGTCCTTCCACCTGCACCGACGAGCCAGCAGCCAGCGCGCCCGTGTCCTCGGCAAACTCCTGGTGCTGCTGGACGACGACCACACCCTGGCGTTGCGCCGGGCTCCCGACGTCCGCCAGGCGTGTCGGGAAGCCTATGGCCCGCCCGACGGACCCGTGGCAGTCTCCCTCAAGGAGTTGCTGGGAGTGATCGGCGCGCACCAGTGGCGGGTTAACGGAGTCGATGTGCCAGCGCTGGGAACCCGCATTCACCCCCATTACGGTGTGTTCGCCCCCATCAGAGGCGAGTACGTCGACCTGGTCGCCCATACACCGCTGCCGCCAGTGACCCGAATCGGCACCGCCACCAGTACCGCATTCGATCTCGGCACCGGGACCGGCGTCCTGGCTGCCGTCCTGGCCCGCCGAGGCATCTCCCGCATCATGGCCACGGACATCAGCCCACGCGCTCTGGCATGCGCCAAGGACAACGTCCGCCGACTCGCACTGACCGACCGCATCAACGTGACGGGTCCCGGTCTGTTCCCTGAGGGCCGCGCCGACCTGATCGTCTGCAACCCGCCTTGGCTCCCCGCCCGTCCAGCCAGCCTCATCGAGCAAGGCGTCTACGACACAGACAGCACCATGCTCCGGGGCTTCCTCACTGGGCTGTCCGCCCACCTCCGGCCGGGCGGCGAGGGCTGGCTCATCCTCTCGGACCTGGCAGAGCACTTCGGCCTCAGAACACGCCCGCAACTGCTCGACGCGATCCAGACAGCACACCTCCAGGTCGAGGACAAGATCGACACAAAGCCCCGGCACCCGCGGTCCAAGGACACCACCGACCCACTCCACGCCGCACGGAGTGCCGAGACCACGTCTCTATGGCGTCTGACCAAAATCGCATGACCGACACACCGGTTGCGTGACACCACCTCGCACCCAGTTCACCAGCGGCGCATCCCGTGGGCTGCGTAGTGCCCACGGGATGCACCGCTGCCAAATCGGAGATGAAAAACACCTACTGAGCCATCGGGCCAGCTACTCGTCGATCACGGTGACGACCGCTCGCGCCATGACCGACGTGTCGGCGACCGCTCCAGCCACGGTGAACCATCCCTCGTTGGCCACCTTGTCCTCCGAGATGGGATCCCAGGTCACATCGACCGACCTGGTCGTGCCGTCGCTGTAGACGGCCTCGGTCTGTGCAGGCAGCGTTGGCACGACGCCGACCTTCGTATCGACGGCAACGGTCTTGAAGTCGACGATGGACGTCACCTTCTGCGCCTCGTAAACCTCAAACTCGGCCAAACCGCACTCCGCACCGCCTGGGTTTTCGTACTTGCCATCGGGATCGATGGTGAACTTCAGCCAGCTGGTCTTGACGGGCACATCAAGCGTCACGACATTGTCCGGTTGACCATCCCACTGGATATCGGTGACCCGCTTGCTGCCACCCTCCCATTCCAGGACTCCTTCCATGATCCGGTCACCAGATCCTCCGCGATCGATCAGATTGATGCGATCAATCTCCACCGCAGTGGGGAAGTCGAGTTTGATCCACGGAGTCCGGTCAGCCTTCTTCGCCGCCCAGGACGTGGCTTTGGAACCGTCGATCGCCTTCGTCCCGAGATAGCGGTCGTCTTGATTGTCGCCGTCCGGGACGCCGTTTCGATCTCGGACCGAGGAGACCGTCACCTTTGCCTGATCGGCAATGTTGGTGCTGCGCGCAACGATCGCTTCTTGGTTCGACCGCACCTCCACCCCATCCAACGTCACGGCCGATTCCGCAGTCGCCTTGAATGTGCCGGAGATCGGCTCCTTCAGCACGATGGTGTTACTGCCCGGCACGTTCTCCAGACGGTCATCGCTGAACTCGTAGGCGACCGTCGCCTTCGACAGATTTGCCTTCTCGCCGGTGCTCATGGTTCCCTCAACCGCTCCGACAATCGGCTCATTCGTCTTGATGTCGCTCTTGTTGAGCGACAGTTTCACTTCTTTGAGGAATGCCGGAAGGGACAGCCGGCCGGATGCATCCACGTCGACGTAGAAGTGACCGCTTGCGCGGTAGCCATCCAAGTCCGCGGTCACGTTGATTCTGGTACGCCCCGTCCCGGCGGCCGATACCACGCCGTCCGGCCCCACTTCGGCCACGGACGGATCGTCGCTGGTGAAAGCAAGCTTTGCATCCCCCAGGTCGATCGGCTGACCGAGGAAGGAGAAGCCTGCCACACCGATCGCGGCGGTGCGGCCATCCGCATCGACTTTCGGATCCAGTTTGATGCTGCCGAGTGCGGTGAGATCTCTCGACGAGAAGGCCTGGACTTCGAGCACGTCGATCTGGCTGCCGTTCTGGCCACCGCCGGGGAACGAGACCCTCACATAACGCGCCTGCACGCTGGACTGGTCCGGATCGACCGGATAGTTGTAGTAGAGGCCTTCCTGTTCCCAGGCATACAGTGTCGTGTCACTCTTCGGAACGGCCTGCGTGTCTCTCGACGTGGGCAAACCCGCCCCAGACAGGACCGACGTTTCGTTGCCCGTGGCCCACTTGACACCATCTTCGCTGTACTCGATCTTCACCTTCTTCGGCACGTTGTGGTAGGTCACATTGTCGGCATTCGGCATGCGATGGTTGAAGAAGACGTTGACGCGAGTGAGTTCTTGCATCTTCCGCAGGTCGTAGGTGATGCTCGGAGATTCATCACCGGCCGGCGCGACCCACTTTTCGAAATTGCCTCCCGACGCATCGTTGATAGTGCCGTCGGACAACATGCCGGCGTGCTCGCTGTCGGTAGACACCTCCGGCGTGATCAACTGCGTGACATTGAAATCGGGGACGAGCGTGACGTAGTTACGGGTTGAGGTGTAGGTCCTCCCATCCACCGTGATGTCGGCCCAGTAGCTGTACATCGTCGGCTTGGCGACCTTGCCGGTGAACTTCATGGTGTTGCCTTCGACGACGAACGGCGATTCGTCGGCCGGTACCTCGGTGACCACGATCTTGCCGGCAGCGTTGTCGCGCTTGCCGTCGACGGTTGCGTAGTGGTACCTGATCTTGGAAGCATTGAGGATGTCGACCGTGCCGCCCTTGCGGGTGAAGGCCTTGAAGGTCACAGGGACGTCCTTGTTCGTCGAGAACTGACCCCAGAACGACGACCCCTTCGTGAACATGTTCACGCCGACAAGCGGGAGTGCCGCCGAGATCGCGCCGTTGCGAACCTTGACCGGATACGTGTCGGTCTTGACCTGGAGATCGTTCACACCGTCGTCGTAGGTTGCGGTCACCGTGATGGTCGCGGTCCCGTCGCCGACAGCCCTGACCCGACCGGAGCCGCCCACCGTTGCGACCCGCTCGTTGTCGCTGGTGAACTTGAGCTTCGCCGGCGCGAAGACGTTGGTGTAGTCGTTCATGTAGCTCTCGGCCCTGAGCTGCAGGGCCTTTGTCGAGGTCTGACTGCTGAACAGCTTGACGCTCGTCATTTTGTAGTCCCTGACCGGGCTCTTCGTCCTGATCTTGATGATCGTGTCGACGGGATCCGTGGTCACCTTGGACGTGTCAATGTTGATGTAGTGCTTATTGCCGTCCCGCTCCATGGTGAACGGCAACGCGATCCCCTTGTTCAGCCACTCCACGGCGTCGACCTTGTAGTCGAACGGACCGATCCGGTTCATCTGATCCTGGCCGCTGAAGCCCGACTTCGCCACGCCGGAGATCTGGTTCTTGATCATGTGCATGTAGACGTACTGGTCGCGAGCCATGGCGTAGCCCCACTCGGGCCCCTGACCGTGAGCGATGGCCTTCTGCGGATCGGTGTACCATCCTGGTTTGAGCGTGTAGTCCATGGTGTACGGCGTGGTGCCGTACATGGACTCGCGCAGATCAGGCCCGGCGCTGTTGTCCATCCACTTCACGATCGACGCGCGCATGTCCGACAGTTGCTGTGAGGAGATCGGCACCATCGAGAAGATGTTGGTGTTGTCCAGGTTGCTGCTCAGGTTGTCCATGCCGCGGGTCACGGTGATCGAGGAGTCATAGTTCATGACGTAGCCGTGGCCGTATTGGTTGATCAGCTCCTTTGTCGCTTCGGCCCAGTTGTCCCGCTCGTTGCCCTTGGCGTATATGGTCCAGACGTCCAGGGCCGTGGTGTAGGGGTCATTCCATTCCTCATGGGCGACCTTCCTGCCTTGCGGCAGGATTCCGGTACGCCAGCCGCCGTCCGTGTACGGTTCGCTGTTCCAGAACGGCCGCTCGTGCAGAGTGATGTCCTGATCGCCGGTTTGCGCATTCGGGTTCGCGTCGATGAGTACCCGGTCGTTGTAGTTTCGGGCCGAGCTCCAGGCGAGGTCGATGTTGGAATAGGACTCGGGGCCACCATCGGCGAACACATACCACGGGTCATATCGCGCGACCAAGCCCTGGATGTCGCTTTCAAGAATCTCGGATCCCTCGTGCAGCGAGGAGAGGTAGACACCAAACTTCAAACCGTAACGCTCGGCAGCCTCCTTGGCCTGCTTTACGCGGTCCTTCACATGCCAGGTGCCGTCATCGGCCTTGTACAGCGCGTTGTACTTGTACAGCTTGTTGCTGTCGCTCGGGGTCAGGTTCGCATTCGGCGACGGCCAGTAGTAGATGGTGTTCTGGATGCTTTCCGTCGAAAGCATGGTCATGCCCATCTCTTTGGCCTTTTGGGCCCATTCGTCGTAGTTGTAGTTCGGGTCGTACAGGTTCGGCATGGTCCCTGTGGTGTGCGACAGGGCCGCCATCTTCCCGTTGATGAACCAATCGACCGGGTTCCTCTTGACCGTGATGGTGTACTGCTTCGTCGCGGAGCCGCCCTGAGCGTCCGTCACCTTCACGGTGAAGGTGTAATCCTTCTGTGTCTTTCCTTGCGCACCGTCCGAGACCGTGCCGTCGATGTGACCGTCGGCTGCCAGTGTGAGCCCGGGCGGCAGTTGGCCATCGGCGACGGTCCACGAGTAACCAGGAGCTCCACCGGCGGCCTGGAAGGTGAACGGAGCAGCCTGAGGGGCGATACTCGACGTGTTTCGTTTGCCGTCGATCGTTGCGACCATTCCGACGTACGGGTTCTCGTCGTAGGCGTACGGCAAGCTGTTGGACGGATAGTCGTTCGCCGGCACATTCGCGTTGCGTTCCTCGAAGGCACCCCGATCAACACTGAGGCCCGTCGTGACAACAGAGAGCTGATTGTTGGACACATTCGGTCCGGCCACAGAGTGCGTTAGGTCGGGGATGAGGTCTCCGTTGCCGTCGCACAGTCTCGTGTAGAAGCCGAGGAAGTTCTTGTTCTTGCTGGTGTTCTTGTGCTGAATCTCGATCAGAAGCTTGTTCCAGCCCTGCTTCAGCTGAATGGGATACTTCGTGCCGTTCTTGTTGACCCTGTTCACGACGCTGCCTTGCTGACCAACCTGAGCGTCGTTTGCGAACAGCCGGTACACACCCGAGCCGCCAACCTGCCACTGAACGTCTTGCGTGGTCGGGCTGTAGACGTAGCTTGCGGCCACAACCCACTTGTTGGTTGTGGCTTGGCCCTGCTTGACGTCGAAGTAGCCCATCAGATCGTTGTAGTCGTCGTAGTTCCGATTGAAGATGCGATCGTCGAAGTACTGCCAGGTTGACGTCTCGTTGCTGCTCGGGTCCGCAAGAGACGTGCCGATGGAGGGGACAACGGGTACGGGAGACCGCTCGACCACCGGATTGGTGTAGGGACCGGAGACCACCCATTGGTTCAGGTACGGCGCCGTGCCTCCGGTTTGAGCTGCGTGGGCTTGCGGCCCCGTGAGTACACCGCCAATCGCAAAGGCGAGCGCGAGCGCGGCCGCCACGACGCTGCACTGGATCTTGCGCAAACTTTTCATGCTACGTCCTTGTAATTGTCGAGATAGCTGATGTCCCGCCGTTGCAGATCTTCAGCAGCCCATCCGCCCATACAGCCGTCCTCAAGTCGCGGGATCGAAGCCTCCTGCCTGCCCACACCGCCGCACCCAGGGATGCGAGGATGTTTCGCATGCTCCCCAAAGGCGGCGAGAAGTAGATCAGGCCCCAGTTGATCTGGCTGATCATGTCCTCACCGGTGGCAAGTGAGTTGTCCCGGTCGCCGTGGAAGTCCCCCACACTGGAGACGACGCTGCGGAGTCGAACCTGGCTGGCCGTGAAGGTGGAGTAGAACGGATGCCTGAGTTTCCGTGATTGAGGCTCACTTCGGTTTCGATGATCTGCCCGTTGTCGTCCTCCATGCTCTGGCCCCACTGCACTACGGGACGCTGACCGTGCGGCATTTCAGGGCTCAGGCCGATGTGCCGGTGAGCCGAGATCCGAGGTGGCGTGCAGTTCGACCACCTTGCCCGGCTTGTCCAGTTCGAGAATGGTGATCTCGTTGGCGCCCGCCTGCCACAGCGGGGCCGGGGCGTAGAGGGTGCGTTGTGGGCCGATGCGCCAGTACCGGCCGAGCAGGAATCCGTTGATCCAGCAGAATCCCTTCGTCCAGCCCTCGAGGGCGAGGAAGCCGTCGGCGGGTTCATCGATGATGATCGGTGCCCGGTGCAGCGACGGCCCCGGGCTGTTCTGGCCGGTCGGCGCCGGTGGGGTGTCCAGCGGGATCGGCCGGTGCTGCCAGCCGAACACGTACCGCTGCCCGATCAGCACACCACCCAGGATCCCCTTACGGTCGGCCAGGTCCGGGCCGAAGTTGACTCGTCCCTGGTTCTCCACCAGCACATCCAGGGTTACTTCGGCTCCATTGCCGCAGATCGCCAGGCATTGCTGCGGCGCGTTGCGTTCGAGCACGCCCACCAGCGCGCCGTCGACGAACACCTGGGCCCGATCACGCAACTCGCGTATCGCCAGCGTGGTGTCCCCCGGTGGTACGGACACCCGGGCCCGATAGTGGACCAGCCCAGTGGACTGGCCCAGTTCCTCCATACTCAGCGGCGTCGGCGACTCGACCGGGTCTCGCAGCGGAGCCGGACCGCCCAGCAGCGCGCCGACCGCTCGCGTCGGAACCGACTGCGGGGCGAGCCGCGCCGGCACCGTCGGCAGCGGCGTGTCCGGGACGGGCAGGTGTCGGGCGATCACCTCGCGGTACCGGTGGAACTTCTCGGTCAGCTCCCCGGATTCGCCGATCGGCGCGTCGTAGTCGTAGCTGGTGATGGTCGGCTGGTACACGCCGTCCTGGCAGTTCGCGCCGTTCCACAGCCCGAAGTTCGTCCCTCCATGCGCCATATAGATGTTCACCGACGCCCCTGTGCGGAGAATCGCGTCCAGTTCGGCGGCTGCGCCCTCCGCCGAACGGACATGATGCGGATCACCCCAGTGGTCGAACCACCCGTTCCAGAACTCCATGCACATCGCCGGACCGACCGGCTGGAAGCGTCGCAGCACGGCGAACGCTTCGTCAGTGCGCGATCCGAAGTTCACCGTGGCATGGACCCCGTCGACCATTCCCGCGCTGAGCGTCGAGTCGGCCGGCCCGTCCGATGTCACGAACGGACCGACTGCCCCGCGGGCCCGCAACCCCTCGAAGAGATGGCGAAGGTACGCGGCGTCGTCGCCGAAGCTTCCATACTCGTTCTCCACCTGCCAGGCCACGATCGGACCGCCGGACGTGGCCTGCAGCGACACGAGTTGTGGCAGCAGCGCGCCGAACCACTGATCCACAGCGTCCAGGTAGGCCGGGCTGCCGCAACGCAGGCGCACCGACGGGTCGCTGAGCAACCGGGCCGGCAGCCCGCCGAACTCCCATTCCGCGCAGATGTACGGGCCGGGGCGTACGATCACGTCCAAGCCGGTTTCGCCGGCCAGTCTCACGAACCCGGCAATATCCCGCCATCCATCGAAATCGAACTCGCCCGGCGTGCGTTCGTGAAAGTTCCACGCCACGTAAGTCTCAACGGTGTTGAGACCCATCGCGCGGAGCCGCAGCAGCCGATCCCGCCACTGTTCCGGGTGCACCCGGAAGTAGTGCATCGCCCCCGACACGATCCGGTGCGGCCTGCCATCGCGACGGAATCCGTCCGACCCGATCGCCAGTGTCACTTCACACTCCCCGCAGTCAGGCCGGAACGCCAGAAGCGCTGCAGCACAAGGAAAGCTATCACCAGTGGAATCACCGACAGGAAAGCGCCGGTAATGGTGACGTTGTAGGGCACGCCGTTGTTGAATTCCGCGCGCCAGTTCGCCAGCCCCACGGTGATGGGTTGCAGCTTGTTGTCGCTGAGCATCAACACCGGGAGAAGGTAGTTGTTCCAGATGCCGACGAACTGGAAGAGGAAGATGGTGACCATGGCCGGTGACATGACCGGCATCGCGATCCGCCAGAAGATGCGAGCTTCGCCGGCGCCATCGATCCGGCCGGCCTCGATCAACTCGTAGGGCACCGCCGCTGCGGCGTAGATCCTGGCGAGGTAGACGCCGAACGGGCTGACGATGCTGGGCAGGAAGACAGCCCAATAGGTGTTCACCAGGTCGAGCGAGCTGAACATCAGATACAGCGGAAGCGCGAACATCGATGCGGGAATCAGTACCGCGCCGAGCACGATGTCGAAGATCAGGTCGCGTCCACGGAAGGAGTACTTCGCCAGCGCGTAGCCGGCCATCGCGGATATGAGGGTGCCGACAGCAGCGCCACCGACGCTGTACAAAACACTGTTGACGATCCATCGGCTGAAGACACCGTCCTCCTCATGGAAGACGTCGCGGACGTTCGCCCACAGATCGAAGTGAGAGAACCACAGGCCATTGGTGGTGAATAGGTAGCCTTTGTTCTTGGTGGCGCTTACCAGCAGCCACCAAGGCGGAATCAGCGTGTAGATCGCAAAGAGCAGCAGCACCAGGAAGACGCCGGATCGGCTGGCCAGCGGCACTTTACGTGCGGTGCCGGATCGAGTGGCATACCTGATGGTGGTCATGCGCCGAGCCCCCTGCGTTGAGTGAATTTCATGAATCCGAAGGAGGCCACGAAGGTGAGCACCGCCAAGATGACGGATTCGGCTGCCGCCAAGTTGTAGTTGTTGATGTTGGCGGCGTACTGGGCGGCCATAATGGGCGTGTAGGTGGCGGTCACCGCGGCCGCCTCTCGCTGCAGGATCGCCGGCTCGGTGTACAACTGCGCGGTGCCGATGATCGAGAAGACCGTCGTCAGGATCAGTGCCGGTCGCAGCAGCGGGATCTTCACGTGCCAGGCCAGCCGCCACCCGGAACACCCGTCCATCACCGCCGCCTCGGTCAGCTCCCCGGGAATCGCCTGCAGCGCGGAGTAGAGAATGAGCATGTTGTAGCCCGTCCACGCCCAGGTCAGCATGTTGCCGATCGAGACCAGCGCCAGTCCGCCGGACAGGAAGTCCACGTTCATACCGATGTGCTTGAGCGCGGCCGTGAACGGGCTGACGCTGGGTGCATAGAGAAACGACCACATGATCGCTGCGATCGCGCCGGGCATCGCGAAAGGCAGGAAGAAGATCACCCGAAAGATCCGCTTGAACCGGGCAGACCGCGAGTCGAGCAGCAACGCCAGCAGCAACGCGAGCCCGAGCATGACCGGCACCTGGACCACCCCGAGCAGGAGAACACGCAGAATCGACATCAGGAAGTTCTTGTCGTGCAGTGCCGTCGTGTAGTTCGACAAGCCGGCAAATATCGCTGTGGGTTGTGACAGCCCCAGTCCCGAACGGTGCAACGTCAAAAAGCTCTCGTATACGGCGTAGCCGATCGGCGCAAGCATCATCGCCGCGAACAACAGCCCGAACGGCAACAGGAAGAAAATCGCCGAGAGGGTGCGCCGTCGTCCGGCCGACGACCGCTGGGCCTTGACCCTGTGTTTCGTGACCGGGAGGTCTTGCTCAACCATGTTGATCGTCATTTTGGTTCCTCGTCCGCGCCGAACGCGATGGAGCGCCGCTCCTCACGGCCGACGTCGCTCACGCAACCATTCCTGGGTGTTTTCCCCGGTCGCCCGCCGCAGCGTGGCCCGATCGTTCGCGGTCCTGGTCCGCTGCGGCGTGCGATGGGGCGGCAACGCCGTTGATTCGGCCTAGCCGACGGACAATCCCTGACTCTTCATCGCCGCGGCCGTCTTGGTCTGTACGGTCTTGGCTACATCGGAGATCGAGCCCTTGCCCTGTGCGGCGTTCTTCATCCCGTCGACAAAGTCCGCCTCGACCTGGGTCATCGTCGGGCCCCACACCCAGTTCGGGCTGGTGTTCTCTGCCGCGGTCTTGAATACCTTGTAGATGTTCCGTCCGCCGAAGTAGGGAGACGGCTTGTCGACGGCCGGCAGGCCCAGACCGCTCTTGGCCGCCGGGTAAATACCGGTGTTCTTGATCAGATTCGTGAGGCTGTCCGTGTTCGTACTGAACCAGGTCGCGAATTCGGCGGCCTCCTTCGGATGCTTGCAGCCCTTGAGCACCGCCGTGGTGGACCCCCCGTTGTTCCCCGCAGCCTGCTCTCCCGCGTTCCACTGCGGCATGGGCGCGACCGCCCACTTGCCGGACAGTTTCGGCAGGTTCTGCTCGATCAGCGGCGCCGCCCACACCGCGGTTATCACCGTGGCGATGTGTCCATCCTGCGCTTCCTTGAACCACGCGGTGTCAAGCGGCGCGGCACCGGTCTTGAGCAGTTTCTTGTCCAGCAGGCCCTGCCAGTACTGCGCGACCTTTTGCGTCTGAGGACCGTCGATCGTTACTTGCCACCGATCGTTCGCCGTGCCGAACCAGTGTCCGCCTGCCTGCCAGGCGTAACCGGCCATGTCATAGGAATCCACCGGCGCGTTGATCAGGAAGTTCGCTGGGTCTGCGGCATGGAACTTCTCCGCGGCTGCGGCGAAGTCCTTCCATGTTCTCGGCACGGACAGCTTGTACTTGGCGAACAGGTCGGTGCGGTAGAACAATGCCGTCGGACCGGTATCCACCGGGATGCCGAAGACCTTGTCCCCGAAGCTGGACTGCTTCCACGTCCACTCGACAAACTGATCCTTGCTCGCATTCGCGTACGCGGAGACGTCCTCCAGCGCGCCGGTGACCACGAATGTCGGCAAGGACTCGTTGCCCACCTGCGCAAGACACGGTGCGTTACCCGCCGTCACCGCATTCTGCATCTTCGTATAGCCACCGGAGGAGCCGGACGGCACCTTGCTGAAGTTGACTTTGATGTTCGGGTGGGTCTTGTTCCACAGCGCCACCGACTTGTCATAGCCCGGCGCCCAACCCCAGAAGTCGAGGCTCACCGAACTCGAGCCACTGCTCGCGCTGTCGCCACTCTCCTTGCCTGGACTGCACGCGTTCATCGTCACTAGAGACGCGACCGCGAGGAGCATCGCGCCAACGCGCGCAATCCCTCGTGGAGCCATGTGGATTCTCCTTTGTCTCATCCAGCCCGGTGGGCCGGCCAGAAGTACGGACATGGGTGCTCGTCATGAGTCCCGCCGGGCGCGGCTGTCGACTGGCCGTGGTGCCTGCCGGCAGCCGTGCGCGGTCGGATCTCGACGGGTGTGGTGATGTTGGTCAGGGGAGCTGGCGGATGCCGAAGGCGTCGTAGACCATCCAGGACCCGCTGGTTGTGGTGACGGTGAGGGTGTTGTCGCCGGACTTGAGGGTGGCGACGGGGAGGGTCACGTTCAGCGTGGATGGTTTGATGCCGTCGGCCCCTCGGTGGCCGCGGCCGGCGCCTGGCGCGGTCTGGACGTTGCGCACGGTGGCGCCGTTGAGCCCGATCGTGAGCGCGGGTGGGAGGGCGTCGTGGGTGTCGTACAGCCAGGCGGTGAACGTCAGATCGCTGCTGGGGGCGTGGCCGAGGTTGAAGGTCAGTCTGAAGGTGTGCTGCTTGCTTCCGGCCCAGGCGTCGGCCGGGCCGGGCTGGACGTAACTCCAGTTGGTGGCCGGGTCACTCTTGCCTGCGGTGAACGTGACGTCGTTGGGGAATACGGAGGGGTAGTCGTTGTTCCGATCCGGATTCAGCGCGAACTCGTGGGTGCTCAGATCGGCCTCCCCCACCATGGTGACCGGCTTGCTGACGACTGCCGGCAGGGTGCTGCTGACGGTGGGGAACTCACCCTTCGCGGCCAGTGTGACGGTGGCGTTGCCGAACGCGTCCTTGGCGGGCGTGATGGGTATCTTGACGGTCTTGGTCTCACCGGGATTGAGGGTGATGAGGTCCGGCTGGTTCCCCGTCCATCCGGACGCAACGACCGCCTGCACCTTCGTGGTCGAGGTGTCGGCCAGGTTGCTGGTGACCTTGACCGCGACAGCTGTGGGACGCCCTGCGACCAGGTCCGGGCTCGCCGGACCGGTGATCTCGACCGGTTTGACGATCGTCAGCGGGACCTCAGCCGACGCCACCGGCTTCCCGGCCACCCGGGCATGAGCCGTGAGCATGGCCTCACCGAGCGAGGCGTCATCCTTGGCGGTGACACGGAACGAACGGGTCAGGATCTCGCCGGGCCTCAGCCCGGAGAATTCCGCCGAGCCAGGGTCAGTGCTGCGCGGGTCCACAAGGCTGGTCACCCGGTCGGCCTCACTCACCCCTACCGCCAGGAACCCCGCGGTGATCCCCAACTGCTTGGACGCCTGCGTCGCATGGCGGGAGCGACGGCGACGGCCATCGCCATGAGTGAACTCAAGATGCCGGCGAGCAGAGAGAGCAGAAGACGATGTCTGCCCACAATCTTCTCCTCGACAGAGTTGGATGCCGGCAAAGCACGTGCATGCTTGATCACCTAAAAGGCACACGATTCCTTCAAAGGCCGAGACCCTTGCGGGCCAAGAAGGAATAACCTGCCCCGACATGAGGCTCGTGGTGTGTGGACCAGATCTCGAAACGCACGCACTGGAGAGTCCGCGGAGAGCCTGGATCCACCGGGCGGCGGTGGCGTCTTCAAAGGAGTGCCGCTCCGCAGCCGTAGACCCCGTACGCGAGGGCTGGCCGAGCATCGTGTCTGGAACCGCCCGGCGGGCAGGGGTGATCCGCATACAGTTCACACTCTTCCCACGGATGAGATCTCCGCTCGTCGGTGGTCTAGCAGCGTGCCATCGAGGGAGGTGCGCGCCCCATCAGGTAGCCCGCCGGCGGCTCAAGTACGGTCGAGTATGAGAGCCATAACTCCGAGCCGTCAAGGGATAGATCTGATTAATAGCAAACAGCTTGGTCAGAGATCTACTACCTCTGCGCCATGGGAAGGCGCGTGTTCAGAGTCCGCGTGCGGCGGCCGTCGGAGCGGCGCGGGCGTGACGGTAGGCGCCTATCTCGGCGTCGAGCGCGCCCTGTCTACGCGCCGCCTCTCCCTCCCTGCGACTTCCGAAGATAGATCTGATTCTCCAGTTGCTGTCTGTGGCTGAGGCACTCCCGAGGCGTCCAGCCTGCACAGCTCCCCGGTCCATGGGACCGGTTCGGACCGAGGCCGATCTCGGATGGTACGTACTGGTCGTGGTACGCCACGATGGCTCGACGCAAGTGAGGTGAGTCTGGATGCGGCAACCCATCTCGTCAAGCCCGTAGGTGTGATTCACTTTATGTATGCCACGGCAATAGATGCGAAGTAGATTCCGCTGGCGTGTCCGTTCTCGGGACCACGAGAGGAGTCGCCAGAGGAGATCGGGACAGAGGTTGACCCGACCCGTCATCGCACGTCCCGCAGCAGCCCAGCGCGGCGAGCGGTGGCTATCGCCCCGGTTACGAGATCGCAGCGGAGCGCATCCTCGGATACGTCGTCCGCGAGCGACTCGAGCCCGGCGCCCGCCTGCCGGCGGAGAAGGGTCTGGCGGACGCCGTACAGATGAGCAGGACCGTCGTCGGGAAGGCGGGTATACGTCGGGGGTGCGTCGCCGTGTGCGCGGTGAGCCGCCGACGAGCCTGGGCGATCTTCATACCCTGGGCCTCGACGACCGCCCGGCACTGCTGCACCACGTCGCCCAGCGAAGGCCGGTCGTCGGCGCTGTGGGCGAGCATGCCGGTCAGGAGCGGCACCAGCTCGGCGGGCGCCCCGGAACACATGCGGCGCGGTGGCGGGGTCGGTGACGAGACGGAACACCATGTACGGGGTCGCCGCTTCGTGGGGATAGTGGCCGGTCTCCGCGAACAGCAGCACCGCGCCCAGCGCGTACACTTCCACGCCGGGCGTCAGCGGGTTCACGTCGGCCGCCCGCTCGGGCGCCATGCACCCCGGGGTGCCGACCGCCTCGTTGGGGACGGTGAGCGAGACGTTCGGCTCGACGAACGCCGCCAGACCGAGTTCGATGATCTTCGGGCCGTTGGGCCCGAGCAGGATGTTCGCCGGTTTGAGGTCGCGATGGAGCAGGCCCGGCGTGTGCACGGCCGACAGCGTCTCGGGAGCGCACCGAGCGCGGCCGTGAGGAGAGAGGGGAGCGGGCCGTGCGACTTCACGTGGCGTCCGAGGTCGGGCCCCTCCACGTACTCGGTGGCAAGCCACGGCTGTTCCGCCTCGGCGTCCGCCTGAGCTTCAGGCGTGACTGTCGTCGCCCGGTACGACCCGGCGCCAGATCTCCTGCTGGAATTGCTGAGCGGTCATGTCGATGTGTTCGGCCATCAGCGTTTCGGCACGGTCGGTCTCTCCGGCGGCGATGGCTTCAGCGATGGCCTCGTGCTGTTCGGCGGCCACTTGCAGGGATCCGCCGGCGATGCCGGCCAGTCCTATCGTCATGACCTGGCGCTGCAGACGTCGCACAGCGTCGACGGTAGAGGCGAAGAACATGTTGGCCGCAGCGGCCGCGATGCCGGTGTGGAAGGCCTCGTCGGCAACGGTGAAGGCATCGATGTCGCCCTGCTGTGCCGCATGCGCGGACTGCTGTGCAGCTTCGCGTACCGCCTTGACCTGCGCGGGGGTGGCTCGCTGCGCGGCCAGGTTCGCGGTGGTGGTCTCCAGATGACGGCGGAACTCGAAGAGTTCGTCCACCTGCCGCAGGTCCGCGGGCAGGAAGTTGGCGAGCGACTGCTGCCAGGAGGACTGCTCGGGCTCGGCCACGTAGATGCCGCGGCCCTTTTGCACGGACAGCCGTCCCAGGGCGGAGAGGATCTTCACCGCCTCGCGCACCACGGTCCGGCTCATCTGCACCTCGTCGGCCAGGTCCTTCTCCGTGGGCAGCCGGTCGCCGGGCTGCAGGCCCGCCCGGACGACGTACTCGAGGATCCGTTCGGCTGCGACCTCGTACCCGGGGCGGTAACCGCGCACCATGCCTGTCGACGCAGGCGCGGGCGCGGAGATCTTCTCTGAGTGGGTCAACGACTCTCCCTCGCTTCCCTCTTGAGGCCGCTGGTCCGCTGACCGCCGCCTCGACTCTGGCCCATATGTTTCAGATACATAACGAGTCCCACAATCAGTGAATCACACTCAAACCCTTGACGCCAGGATCCGGTACCCACAAGACTCTCCCCCGTACCGCTTGCGTCGCACCACCCGGCCATGGCTAGGCGATACCACCCCGGCCCGGCCGCGGCGTCACCCCCGGACTGCCACCTTCGAACCCTCGCGACGGCGCATGGCGTCCAGGAAAGCCAGCGCAGTTCAGTCTCGCGGATTCGATATGTATCTGATTTATATCCTCTCCATCGTAGCGCAGATGGGGTGTCTCCATGTACCTTCGGCGTAGCCGTAGGCACGCCTGCCGGTCCAGCCGGCCTACGGGACCAGCAACCAGCCTCGCAGCACGGTGGTGATCCACCACCTGCTCCACGGTGCCGCCAACGGCCCCTCTCACCAGCTTCCGGGGCAAGCCCTTCACCGGCCACTCGGGGCTGACCACCGGATCGCCGATGGTCTCCGCGCCGATGAGCGTGGCCCTCGTACTGCCCGAGCGGCACTTCATCCAGGGCATCGCCTTCACCAGCAGCAACCGTAACGTGTCGAAATCCCTCGAAAGGACAGCGCGTTGGACGACATCAGAGTCGGCGTCATCGGCCTGGGCAATCGCAGCGATCTGGTCGAGCTGGCCCATCGGCCGGGCTCGGGCTCCGTGGTGGTCGCGGCCTGCGACCGCGATCCGCGGATGCTCGCGCTCGCCGAGAAACGCTTCGGCACCCGGGTGAGGACTGCCCTGGACCACCACGAACTGCTCGCTGCAGGGCTTGACGGCGTGTTCGTTTTGACCCCCGACCACACGCACGAGCAGATCGGCCTGGACTTCCTCGCGGCCGGTGTCCCGGTGTTCCTGGACAAGCCGATGGCGATCACCATCGAGGGCTGCGACCGGCTGCTCACGGCGGCCCGCGCGTGCCGAACCCCGCTGTACGTCGGCCACAACATGCGACACATGCCGGTCGTGGTGGCCATGCGCGAGCTGATCGACAGCGGGGCGATCGGCGAGGTGAAAGCCATCTGGTGCCGCCACTTCGTCGGCAACGGCGGAGATTTCTACTTCAAGGACTGGCACGCCGACCGGCGCTGCACCACCGGTCTGCTGCTGCAGAAGGGAGCACATGACATCGATGTCATCCACTGGCTGGCCGGCGGCTACACCCGGCGCGTGAACGCCATGGGCGGGCTGACGGTCTACGGCGACATCACCTCGCGCCGCGACCGCAGCGGGCAGCGCATGACCGACTGGCTGTCCACCAACAACTGGCCGCCCCTCAGCCTGACCGGTCTCAACCCGGTGGTGGACGTGGAGGACCTGAGCATGATGCAGATGCAGCTGGACAACGGCGTCCTCGCCAGCTATCAGCAGTGCCACTACACACCCGACTACTGGCGCAGCTACACGGTGATCGGCACCGAGGGGCGGCTGGAGAACTTCGGCGACTCCGAGGGAGCGGAGGTCCGGGTGTGGAACCGCCGCGGCGAATACCGCGCCGACGCCGATCTGGTGGTCCCCGTCCACACACCGACCGGCACCCACGGTGGTGCCGATCCGCTCCTGGCCGCGGAGTTCCTGCGGTTCGTGCGGGAGGGCGGGGCCACCGTCACCTCGCCGGTCGCGGCCCGCGAAGCGGTGGCCGCCGGCTACGCGGCCACCATGTCGCTGCGGGACGGAGGCAGGGCCCTCGACGTGGCTCCCGTGGACCCGGAAGTGGCCGCATACTTCGCTCACGGTCAGAGGTGAGCCCGCCGACGGGGCGCTGGCGACCCTGGTGGCGACGTACAGCGCACACGCAGACACACTGAGTGCTCAGGGGCGCGGTGGCTCCGGCCCGGAAGGGGGGCGGACCGGAGCCACGCCGTCGGGCGGCAGTTCAGCCTGTGGGGCCCAGATCCGCCGTGTCGAGGATCTCGATCCGCTCGCCCGTCCGGTGCAGTTCGAGGATCACGAGTTCGTTGCGACCGGGCCGCCACACCGGCGCAGGGGCGTAGAGCGTGCGCTGCGGGCCGCGATCCCAATGGCGGCCGAGAGCGAAGCCGTTGAGCCAGACCTGGCCCTTGGTCCAGCCTGGCAGGGCGAGGAAGGCGTCGGCCGGAGCCGGGACCTCCACCTCCGCCCGGTGGAAGGCCGGACCTTCCATGGCTTCCGCGGCCCCGAACCGCAGGGCGGCCAGATCGGTCAGCGGGAGAGGACGGATCTCCCAGCCGAACTGGTACTGGGTGTCGATCCGGACGCCGCCGCTGATACCCTTGCGATCCTCCAGCCAGGGGCCGTAGTTGACCCGCCCCATGTTCTCCACCAGCAAGTCGAGCTCAGCGCCGCTCTCGGGGACGCTGACCGGCAGCGCGTCCAACGGTCCGTCACGCTCCAGGAGGCCGAGCAACTCACCGTCCAGGAACACCTGGGCCCGGTCGGCCAGACCGTGCACGCGCAGTGTCGCGTCGGGGAACGGGCCGCGCAGCCGTGTCCGGTAGTGGATCAGCCCGAGTGACTGGCCCAGGGCCTCCATCGGCTCCGGCGCGCGCCGTTGCTGCGGGGTGGACAACGCATCGAGGCAGTTCAGCAGCGCCACCGCACCGTTCGGGCGCACCGTCTGCGGGACGAGCCGGTCGGGTCGCGCGGGCGCCTCGTGCCCGATCGGGCCGCGGTGCCGCTCGATCACCTCGCGGAAGGCGTGGAACTTCTCGGTCAGCTCTCCCGCCTCGCCGACCGGTGCGTCGTAGTCGTAGCTCGTGCAGGTGGGCTGGTAGTCGGTCTCGTTGCGGTTGGCGCCGTTCCACCAGCCGAAGTTCGTGCCGCCGTGACCCATGTAGATGTTCACCGAGGCGCCCTGGGACAGCATCCAGTCCAGCTCCGCGGCGGCCTCGTGCGGGTCGCGGACGTGGTGGTGCCCGCCCCAGTGGTCGAACCACCCGTGCCAGTACTCGGAGCACACCAGAGGGCCGGTCGGCTGGTGGCGGCGCAGCGTGGCGAGCGCCTCCTTCGGGCGCGAGCCGAAGGTCGCGGTGGCCAAGGTGCCAGGCAGGACGCCGCCGCGCAGCACTTCGTCGGTGGCGCCGTCGGCAGTGAACAGGAGGCAGTCCACGCCGCGTCGGATCAAGCCCCGCCGCAGGTGGTCGAGATAGCTGGTGTCGTTGCCGTAACTGCCGTACCCGTTCTCGACCTGCGCGGCGACCACCGGTCCGCCCTGACTGGCCAGCAGCGGGCGCAGGACCGGGACCAGCTGGTCGAACCAGGCGTCCACGGCGGCCAGATAACGCCGGTCGGTGCGGCGCAGACGCAGCGTTGGATCGGCGAGGAGCCAGGCCGGCAGGCCCCCGAACTCCCACTCGGCGCAGATGTAGGGTCCGGGCCGCACGATCACGTCCAGGCCGAGGTGTGCCGCGGTGCGGATGAAGCGGGTGATGTCGGCCGGGCCGGAGAAGTCGGCGCGGTCGGGGGTCGGCTGGTGCAGGTTCCAGGCGATGTAGGTCTCGATGGTGTTGACGCCCATGGCGCGCAGGCGGCGCAGCCGGTCCTCCCACAGCTCGGGATGGACCCGGAAGTAATGGATGGCGGCGGAGATGATCTGGTGGGGTCGGCCGGCGCGCAGGAAGCCGTGGTCGGTTAATGGTCAGCTCTGCGGCGGCGCGGGGATTGGTCACAGCTGTTCCCGGGTGGTGAGGTGGTGACAGTGGTCGTGGCGGTGGGGCGGGCGGCGACCGCTTCGCCGCCGGCCCCAACGGGTTTTCAGGAGGCCGGGCGCAGATGCTGCAAGGTCAGCGTGGTGTCCGGACCGGCGGAGGTGTGGGGCGCGTACTTGGCGGTCTCGGGGGTCGGCCAGCCGGTGAAGTGGCTGGAGTTGATGTCGACGAACGAGGCCGCGCCGCCGATCGGGAGGAAGGGCGCCCGCCGGGCGAGAATTTTCAGCGCCGGGCCCGCCAATTGCTTGAGTCGGCCGGTGTCGGCGGGGTCGACGGTGGCCATCTTCGCCATCAGCGCGATGTCCGGGTCGTTGAAGCGGCCGAAGTCGCCGGGGGCGGCCTTGCCGAGCGGGGTGTAGTAGTCGCTGCTGAAGGCGTTCAGTGCGCTGAAGACGCTGCCGTCGCCGGAGGGCGCGGGGTGAATGCCGCTGTAGCCGTTCTTGCAGTGGTACTCCCCCGCTTCTGCATGGAGGACTCCTCTGGGGGCAGGACCGGTTGATCGGTCACGAGCGCATGACGTAGAGGGATATAGATCTGATACATGCCAGATCCACGAGATTGAACCGTGCGGACTCCCTGGAGGCCCGTCGCAGGTACAGGAAGGTTTGACCCTTTTCGCCCGGGATTTCTCCCGCGTCGGAGCCAAGACGGAACAACCCGACTGGTATGGGGAAGAGTCTGGGGTTACCGGATCCTGGCGTCAAGAGTTTGGATGTGATTCACTGAGCACAGATCGCTTCATGTATCGGAAACATATGGCGGGCGCCGAGATAGGAATGCGGCGACCGGCGGTAGAGCAGATCTCCGCGCCCGGGTACGAAGTCGCTGCCCGACGCATCCTCGACCACGCCGTCCGGGCGGGGCTCCGGCCCGGCGACGACACCCACTCCGGAACCCCGGACCTCCAGCTGTGAAGGACATCCATGCGAATCACCGATGTGACTGTGGAAATGGTCGACCTGCCCGCTCAGCCACCCTTCCGGTGGCGGGCCGGGCTGCCGGGCTCGGAGCCGGCGGTGGTGGGTGGAATCCTGCGCGTCCACACCGACGAGGGCCTCGTGGGCGAGGCGCACACGCGGCGCGGGCTGATCGTCTCCGACCTGGTGGACCGCCGTATCCGTGCGGACCTCACCGGGCGCGACCCGCTGATGCGCGAGCTGCTGTGGCACCGGCTGTGGGAGCTGGACCGCATCGAGGAGCTTCCGATCTATGCTCTCGGCCTGGTCGACGTGGCGCTGTGGGACCTGGCGGGCAGGGCGGCCGGGCAGCCGGTCCACCGGTTGCTGGGCAGCTACCGCGAGGCCGTTGCCGCCTACGCGAGCACGGTCACCTTCGGCAGCGTGGAGGAGTACCTCGATGTAGCCGACCAGTGCCTGGAGTTGGGCTACGCCGCCGTCAAGCTGCACGGCTGGGGCGACCCGAAGGCGGACGCGGAGCTGTGCCAGAAGCTGCGGGCGCACGTCGGTGACGACGTCCCGCTGATGTACGACGGTTCGGCCGGGTTCGACCTCGACGACTCGGTCTACGTCGGCCGTGCGCTGTCCGAGGCCGGCTACCTGTGGTACGAGGAGCCGATGCGCGAGTTCAGCGTGACCTCCTACCGTTGGCTGGCCGAACGGGTCGAGGTCCCGCTGCTGGTCGCGGAGACCTCAGACGGCGCACACCTGAACGTCGGCGACTTCATCGCGGCCGGCACGGCGGGCCGGGTCAGGACGAGCGCTCAGTACAAGGGCGGGATCACCGGGGCACTGCGCATTGCGCATCTGGCCGACAGCTACCAACTGCGGGCCGAGGTGCACGGCAGCGGAGTGGTCAACGCCCATCTGTGCATGGCGATACCCAACACCACGTACTACGAGTCCCTGGTGTACACCAATCCCGTGGTGCGCGAGCCTGCGGTGAGTGCCGACGGGCTGGTCCACGCCCCGACGGCCCCCGGCATCGGGTTCGACCAGCCGGGCTGGTGACGAATTCGCGCGTGGTCGCCGCAGGGGGCAACAGGCGGCGGGCGCAGCTGCGCCCGCCCCCTGTTGCCCCCTGCCTGCCGTGAGTCAGAGGCGGTAGGCCCGGGAGGCCGTGCCCCCGAAGACCTCATTCCGTTCGTGCTCCGACAGGTCCGCCAGGAGCTCACGGCTGGTGGCGACCACCTGCCCGTACTCTGCCGCCAGCGTGCACACCGGCCAGTCCGACCCGAACATCAGCCGCTGCGAGCCGAAGGCCTCCAGCGCGACCGGCACGAACGGTCGCAGATCAGCGCGGCTCCGGGCATGCCAGTCGGCCTCGGTGACCAGCCCGGAGAGCTTGGCCACCGTGTTGGGAAGCCGGGCCAGGGCGCGCAGGTCCGCGGCCCAGGTGTCCTGTCGACGCGGCCGAACGGGAGGCTTGCCCAGGTGGTCCAGGACGAAGGTGAGCTCCGGCCGGGCGCGAGCCGCCGCCACCGCTGACGGCAGTTGCTCGGGGCGCAGCACCAGGTCCTAGGCGAGGCCGGCGGATGCGACGGCGGCCAGACCACGGTCGGCTTCGGGGCGCAGCAACCAGTTCGGGTCGTCCTCGCTCTGCACCTGGTGGCGGATACCGACCAGGTGGTCACCGCCGGGCAGCGCACGCAGCTCGGCCAGAGCGTCGGAGACCGCGGGAGAGGTCAGATCGGTCCAGCCGACGACTCCGGCCACCAGGTGGTCGTCGGCGGCCAGGGCCAGGTACTCGGGCGTCTCCTCGGGTACGCAGACGGTCTGCACCAGCACCGTGGCATCGACGCCGGCGGCCGCGGCTTGCGGGCGCAGGTCGTCGAGACTGAAGTCGCGTCGCAGGGGCGCGACTTCAGGGCCGATGAGCCAGTCCTGGTCACGGACCGACAGGTCCCAGACGTGCTGGTGGGCGTCGATGGTGGTCATGTGCGCTTCGCCTTCCGGGTGAGTGGGTCCGTGCCGCCGGCGCGGAACAGCACGATCCGCATCAGCGGCAGCATTCGTCCTGACGCCGGTCGGGCACCGGAGCGTTCCAGGGCAGCAGGCCCCGGGAACGCAGCGCGAGCCACATGTCCGGGGGGATGTGATGGCGAATCATCGCGGCGGCGTCCGCCACCTCGGCGGCGGTGCGCGCCCCGAGCACCACACCGGCGACCGCCGGATGGCCGAGCGGGAACTGCAGTGCCGCTGCCCGCAGCGGGACCTCGAAGTCCTCGCACAGGGTTCTCAGCGCCAGCGCCCGTTCCAGCATGGGCTGGGGGGCGGGGGCGTAGTCGAAGGTCGCGCCCGGCTTGGGATCGGCCAGCAGACCCGAGTTGAACACCCCGCCCACGACGACGGACACCCCGCGTCGCTCGGCCTGCGGCAGGAGCGAGGCCAGCCCGCTCTGGTCGAGCAGGGAGTAGCGGCCGGCCAGCAGCACCACGTCGACGTCGGTGTCGCGGATGAACCGTGCCGGCATCTCGGTCTGGTTCATGCCGACGCCGATCGCGCCGACCGTGCCCTCCGCGCGCATCCGCTCCAGCTCGGGGTAGGCGCAGTCGAGAGCCTCCCGCTCATGGTGGTCCGGGTCGTGCAGGTAGACGATGTCCACTCGGTCGAGGCCGAGCCGGGTGAGGCTCTCCTCGACGCCGACGCGGACACCGCGGGCGGTGAAGTCCCACACCCTCTCGTGGGTGGCCGGGACGGCGAAGCCGTTCGCCCGGTCGTCACCGTGCGGTCCGGTCCGTGGGCGCAACAGGCGGCCGACCTTGGTGGAGAGCGTGTACTGGTCACGCGGTCGGGTACGCAGGGCGTCTCCGAGCCGGCGCTCCGACAGCCCCAGACCGTAGTGCGGGGCTGTGTCGAAGCCGCGGAGCCCGCAGGCCCAGGCGGCTTCGACGGTGGCGGCCGCGTCCTCGTCGCTGATCGCGTGGAACAGGTTTCCGAGCGGGGCGGCGCCCAGCGACAGTTCGCCGACCGCCGTGGCGGTGCGCCCGGGTGCCGTGCTGCGCATGAGTTCAGGTCTGCCTCTCACTCAGGGCCTCGGCCGCACTCCTGGGAACCGTCATCCCCGCGGCCGGGCCGGGTACTTGGGGGTGAGCTTGCGGGGCAGCCCGTACCGCGCTCGATGGCGAGGCGGCACAACGATGCGGGGGTGTCCACGGCCCCGCCCCGGAGCCGGCCGGCCGATCAGCCCTTCGTCGCTCCACCGGTGAGGCCTTTGACGAATTGCTTCTGGAAGGCCAGGTAGAACACGAGGATGGGCAGCGTCGCGAGGAACATGAGGGCGAAGACCGAGCCGAAGTCCGCCTGGTGTTCACCGATGGCGCGATAGATTCCGACGGTCACCGTGGTCCCGGAGGCCGGGCCCAGGAGGATCAGCGGGTTGAGGAAGTCGTTCCAGATCCAGACGCCGAGGAAGATCAGCACGCTGGCCGATGCCGGTCGCATCAGGGGAAAGACGACCTGCCAGAAGGCGCGGAACGCGCGGGCACCGTCGATGGCCGCTGCCTCTTCGACTTCGCGTGGAATGGTCTTGGTGAAGCCGGCGAAGACAAGGACTCCGAACGGCATGTAGTAGCCGACGTACGCGAGGATCAGACCGGGCACGGTGCTCATCAGGCCAAGTGCCCGGAGCACTTCGGTGATCGGGGTGAGGATGACCGCCGGCGGCACCATGAGGCCGCACAACAGCGCGGCCATGGCGACCTTGGCCAGGACACCGGTCGACCGCGCCAGGTAGTGGCCGAGCATGGCGGAGATCGCGGTGATGACGAGGATGGAGATCACGGTGACCTCCGTGCTGTTGATCAACCCGTACCAGAAGAGATGGTCCGGTCGGGACAGCACGTTCTGGATGTTGTCCAAGGTCGGTGGGATCGGGAGACCCACCGGATTCGACACGATCGCCGAACCGTCCTTGAACACATTGACCAGCACGAGGTAGATCGGCAGGAAGAACAGACAGCCTGCGAGCAGCGCGGCCATCGGACGAAGCCAAGCTCTGGGTTCGTTCATGATCAGGAAGACACCTCGCGTTTCTGCAACAGGCCGAGCGCGATCACCGAAACAGCCGCGACCAGGGCCAGCATCGCCACGGCCATTGCAGAGGCGTAGCCGACGTGGTTGCCGTTGAACGCGGTCTGAATCACCTGAAAAGCGAGGGTGGATGTGGTGCCCGGGCCGGGGCCGCCGTTGGTGAGGACCTGGACCTGGTCGTAGGCCTTGAATCCGCCGATCAGCGACATGACCGTGTTGATGGTGACGGCGGGCGCCAGCATCGGCCAGGTCACATGGCGGAACCGCAGCAGTGGTCCGCAGCCGTCGATCGCTGCCGCCTCGTGCAACTCCTGCGGGATTCCCTGAAGCCCGGCCAGGTAGATGACCACGCAGAATCCGAGCCCTTGCCAGGCGATGACCCACGAGACCGTGTAGAGGGCGAGACTCGGGTCGGAGAGCCACCCCGGCGGGTCGCTCATCCCCAGCTGACGCAGCATGGAATTGAGCAGGCCGTCGTCGACGAGGATCGCCTGCCAGATGACGCTGACCACCACAGCGCTGAGGACGACCGGGACGAAGAACACGCTGCGGAGCGCGTTGTACAGCCAGCCGCGTCGATCGAGAAGCAGGGCGAGAGCGAGGCCACCCGCGTTGGTGACGACGGTCACGATGGCGGTGATGAGGACGGTGTTCCCCAGCGCTTTGAGGAATTCGTCGTCGGAGGCAAGGCTGGTCAGGTTGTCCAGGCCCACCCATTGGGTCGGTGGGTTGAAGGGGTTCTTGTTGGTGAAGCTGTAGCCGGTGGTGATGCCGATGGGCACCAGCACAAGGGCAAGGTAGGCCAGCAGACCTGGCGCCGCGAAGAGGGCGAAGCGGCTCAGTCCGCCCCGCGAACGTGCCCGTCGGGGCCGATCCGGCGGCCGCTTCAGCGCAGTGGCCGGCTGCGCCTCTCGTGGAGCGCCCGGTTTTCCGGGCGTGGCAGCGGAACCCTCTGGTCGGGTGAGGGTACCCGCGAGGGCGGCGGCCCTCAGGAGTGTCGAATTGCGCGCCATGCGTCTCTTCCCCTACCCGTCGATGTCGGAGGCTGTGGTGTGTCGCTGCCTTGTCGGTCCATGCCGAGGTGGGGATCCCGCTCCCAACCGTCCGCCGCATCCGTCACATGATTCAGACTCTTCCGCGAGCCCTACTGCGCTCGATGTGGCCGCTTCCTCCGAGCGCTCGCCCACCGAAAGCGCTCTGAGTATCGAAGTCCACCCACGACAGTGTCAAGATATAAAACACAACCATCTCACGCAGATCGCAGATCTGTACAGAATAGATACGATATATTGAGGGCGAGCAACAGGTCTGTCGCATCAATGCGCCTGACCATGAGGCGACAGCCCTTCGCTGCTCGTTCGACCGATCGTCCGATGGGCCAAGCGATCGAGCACCTCAGCCCGCAAGCCCCCCTTAGGCTAGATAGATCCTAACTAAGCCTTGACTAGCCTGCAGGCAGCTGCACGCTAGATCGCACTTGTACTTGGCGGCTACCCGGAAGAGCCAAAGAATTTCCGTTCCTGGCGTAGCTGGCGGGAGTGTCCGTTCAACATCCCCCTTGCTCCCCTGCCCCCATGGAAGAGTACGAACTATGTGAGTGGCGTCGTTCGTCACCCCTCTCCCGGCGCGAGATTCCGGCCCCATGCGGCTCCAGTACAAACGATCAGCACTGCTCGCTTCGTCGAGATTCCCCTCGCCAAGGAGGAAATATGGACAGACGCCGCTTTCTGACCGCCAGTGGCCTGAGTTCGATCACGGCGATGGGGACGATGGGACTTACCGCCTCCCCCTCTCAGGCGGTGCAAACAGCCACCAGCGGGGCGTCCCAGCCGTATCGGATCATCGCGGGCTTCCTGTCGGTGGGTGTCAGCAGCTCTGGCCGGGTGAACAGCCTGGTGGAACTGCGCAGTGAGGTTCCCCAGAGATGCGGGGTGGTGACAGCAAGTCAGATGGGTCTCTTGAGAGGAGATCTGACGATGCCTGCCCCCAGGAAGTACCCCAGTGCCGCGTAGTTAGGGCTTGCAGATCATCAACTTGCTGATTTGCTCTTGAGGGGGATGACGATGCCTGCTGTAGTCGCGAGGTCGTGGAGGGCGTCCAGGTCGGCGAGTTGATGGTCGGCGCGCTGGATGACATGTCCGGCGGTCTGGAGGAGTTGGCGGACATCGCGGATGCGCCGGTTGACCGTTCCAGGATGGACGTTGAACAGGGTGGCGACGGCGACCTGGGGCAGGGCCAGGCGGTAGTGCAGCACGGTGGCCAGGAGCCGGTCGGCGAGGGTGAGCATCGGCCGGCGTCCGGTGGTGCCGTCGCCCTTGATGCGGGGCCGGTGGCCACGCCGCTTGTCCAGATCGGCTTCGCGCTGGTCCTCGTGGAGGGCCAGGAGCTGGACGATCAGGGCGTCCCACTCGACCGCGGTGAGCCCGGTGAACAGCGGGTGGCACAGCCAGGCCAGGTCCGGGCTCGGCTGGTCGAACGGGTCCGAGGCTTCGTCGATCTCGGCGTAGAGCTCGGGCCGCAACGTGTAGTTCCAGGTGCCAGGTGTGGCGGTCCAGCGGCAGGGCGTCCATCTGCCGGTCACCAACGGTCACGCCGGTGGGGTAGGCGCCGGTGTCGAGTGCGGCGCGGACGGCCAGCCCGGTGCCGGTCGTGGTCGCGGCAATGCTGTTCACGACCACTTCATGGCTGGTCAACTGCCTGCCGCGCCAGTTCATCGTGATGTGGGAGAACAGCCGGTGTTCGACCTTGTTCCATTTCGATGTTCCCGGAGGAAAGTGACACACGGTGATCTCCAGGCCGGTCTCCAGGGCCAGGGCGGCCAGTTCGCTCTTCCAGGCGCGGGTGCGGTAGCCGTTGGAGCCGCCGGCGTCCGCGGTGATCAGCAGCCGGGACGCGGCCGGGTAGTCGAGGTTGCCGCGGGCCTTCCACCAGCGGCGGATGGACTCGACCGCGAACGCGGCGGTGTCGTGGTCGGTGCCGACGCTGACCCAGCCGGTGTTCGCGGCCAGGTCATACACGCCGTACGGGATCGCCTTGCCCAGCTGCGCGTCGGGGAAGTCGTGGGTCGAGACCTGCACCGGCCGCCCCGCCGGCAGCCACTGCTGTCCGGCGTTCTTATAGGTGCCGACCAGCTCTTTCTTCTTGGTGTCCACGCTGACCACCGGCTCTCCCGCATCGATGTGGGCCCTGGCCTGCTCGTTGATGTAGCGGAACTGCCCATCCCGGTCCGGGTGCCGACTGCCCTCGCAGGTCTTGGCGTTGCCCTGCAGGCTGAAGCCCTCCTCTCGCAGCAGGTCCCCGACCGTGTCGGCCGAGACCCGGTGGCCCTGCCGGGTCAGCTCGGCCACCAGGGTACGCGTCGACTTCGTCGTCCAGCGCAGCGGCGACATCGGATCCCCGCGCACATCCAGCTCCACCAGCGCCAGCAGCGCATCGCGCAGACCGGGATCCAGGTCCACGACCCGCTCGTGGCCGCCACCCGGCCGCCTCGCTCTGCCCAACGGCGGTTCCCCGGACTCCAGTTCATACACGCCGGCCGACACCGTCGCCTCACGCACACCTGCGGCCCGCGCGACCAGCCGGATCCCACCGTGGCCGATCGACCGGGCCTCCGCTCCCAACAGCAGACGCCGCTGCCGCTCGTCCAGATGCGGCAAGATCGTCTCGAACTTCGCTGTCAGCAACGCTCGTTGCTCCGGTGAATCGCCTATACCACACCAACGAGCTGAAGAGCTGCAAGCTGCGGGTTGATGATCTGCAAGCCCTAAGCGGATGGACTCCGCGTCAGCCCTGGGTCAAGACTCCTGTCGCATGGCGGCCAGTTGTTGGAATCGAGGCGTCCCATGCCTGGGACGCCTCCTCAAGGGCGTCGATGCTGGATCCGCAGATCACCGACCGGAGAGCGTTGAACTTCTCGTCGCTCCACTGGTAGATCTCCAGCGCCAGGAGCCTGTCGATGGCCTCTGGGGTGAAGCGTTTACGGACTTCCCTGGCCGGAGCGCCAGCCACAACGGTATAGGGCGGCACATCACGTGTGACCACACTTTGAGCAGCGATGACGGCACCCTCACCGAGTGTCACGCCGGGCATGATCATGGCCCGCATGCCGATCCAAACGCCGTCCTTTACCACCGTGTCGCCCTTGCCCAGGTAAGCCCTGACGCGAACGTCACGGAAGGGGTAGAGACTGAACCAGTCTGTGCGATGGATGTGGTTGCCGCCCATGAGGAGCACAGCTTCGCCACCGATGCACACGTAGTCTCCGATGTGCAGTTGGTCAATGGGCCAGGCGGGTTCCCAACCCGTTCGGCTGTATTCGTCTCCGTAGAGGTAGCGCACAACGGACTGCTCGAAGTCGCCGGACCAGGCGTGACTGTAGTAGCTGTGGGTGCCTCGCACGTGGATGTTGGGGTTGGTTACGGCCTCATGAAGGTACTGCGGCCTCGACCAATGACGCTCATTCGACATGTTCGTTTACTCTCAGCTAGAGGCGGACGGAGTTTCTCCCCGGTAGGTAGGAATCCCTATGGCCTGCGCACCGCTTATTCCCCGGTTCCCGGCTGACACCGGTTCGAAAGTTCACACCAGCCCATGCGGCTGCTGTGAACGCCCAGGTACACACGTGAGGAATATCCACATCCCTCAGAGACACGCGCGCTTCCCCTTCCTTTTCACTCCAAAGGAGCGGTTGAGCGGTCAGTTGGCCGAAACATCGTGGACTACGGTCGCTGGCGTTTCCACTGCCACCAGATGCTCCACACAGTTCCCTTGGACCTGATGTGTCTCGACCGGCCGGACCTTGCGTGGTCCGAATGGAGCCATCAATTTGGCGCTCGCTGCCCTCCGCTGCCAGAGTCGGTCTCCGGACTGCAACGATGAACTTGAGGAGGAGAGTGATGCCATCACCCTGAAAATCTTCGACATACGCAAGGATGCCTGGAAGATTTCCCCTGATAGCGTCCTCTTTCGCCGAATTCATTTGTTGCGATTCAGGTGAATCCGAGATGTAAAACGCCACTCAATGACCTCACACAGCGTCGAGGGAGAAAAGAGTTCATGAGTCCAAATCCTTCCCCCCGGGTCGGCCTGGTGACCGGCGGGTCCGGCGGCATCGGCCGCGCGGTCGTCAGGAGGCTGGCCAAGGACGGCCTGGCTCTGGGCGTGCACTACGTCAGCAACAAGGACGAGGCCCACCGCTTGGTCGACGAGATCACCTCGGGCGGCGGCCGGGCGATCGCCGTTGGTGGTGACGTCGCCGACGAGTATGCGATGGCCTGCGCCTTTGACGCCGTCGAAGCCGCCTTCGGCGGCATCGACGTCACGGTGCACGCCGCCGGCATCATGCGGCCCGGCCAGATTGCGACCCTAGACCTAAATGACCTCGACCAGATCCATCGCACGAACATCCGCGGCACGTTCGTCGTCGACCAGCAGGCTGCCCGACGGCTCCGCGCCGGCGGGACGATCGTCAACTTCTCCAGCTCGCTGACCCGCACCCAGTTCCCCGCCTATGGCGCATACGTGGCGAGCAAGGCGGCTGTCGAGGCCATTACCCTGGTCCTCGCTCGCGAGCTGCGTGGCAAGGACATCACTGTCAACGCCGTCGCCCCCGGCCCCGTGGCCACTTCGCTGTTCCTCGATGGTAAGGATGAGGTGGTCATTGACAACCTCGCCAACGCGGTGCCACTCGAACGTCTGGGTCGTCCCGAGGACATCGCCGAGACGGTTGCCTTCCTCGCGGGACCGGCCCGCTGGATCAATGGCCAGGTGCTGTTCAGCAACGGCGGTCTTGCCTGAACAGTGTTTAACCTCGAACTTGCATGAGGGTCCGTCAGCTTGCTGGCGGACCGGGCCTTCACCCCCGAGTCCTGCACACGGGTTATGCGGCTGATGTCAGCGTAGTTGATATTGTTCTGGACGCTCTTTCGTAGGCGTGGACGATCCGGCCTCATCGATGTCTCCCGTGTCGTCCTCGACTCCGCCCACGTGTGGGCTAAAAACGCGCCTCTATCCGCTTCGTCAAGCCGTGGCGGGGGTCGGGGGCTCGTAGAACGTGCCGTCTCGGAGCATGGCGAAGAGGGGAACTTCAGATGCTTCCTCCAGCCTTCCGATGGTCAGCCGCTACTGGCCGCTCCGATCCTCCCTACGGGCCTTTTCGGTTGCTCAGGTGAAATCAGTTGGCGGGCTTGCCGAACCAGCGGGAGAGGTGGTCGTCCAGGTCCAGCTGATCGTCGCCGATCCAGGCGACGTGGCCGTCGGGGCGTAGCAGGACGCAGGGAACATCCAGTACCGCAGTGGGATCCGCGAGGTAATCGACCCGGTCTGACCAGCCGCCGACGGTCAGGCGTTCGGTGCGGTCCAGCAGCAGGCCGCGGCCACGATGCAGCAGACCGTAGAGGTGGCCCTGTTTCACGTCGATGTCGGGCAGGCGGCGGCCGAGCAGGTGGGGGCCTTCGCCGAAGTCGTAGCGGATGCCGATCGCGGTGATCTTCTCGATGAGATAGCGGTTCACCTCGTCGAAGTCCATCAGTTCGGTGAGCAGCCTGCGCACGGCCTTCGGGCCCGGTTCGGTGGACAGCAGTTCCATCTGGGCGCGGGTGTTGTCCAGCACCTCCTCGGCGACCGGATGGCGTTCGGCCTGGTAGGTGTCCAGCAGTGTTTCCGGTGCCCAGCCGCGGATCTGTGCGGCCAGTTTCCAGCCGAGGTTGAATGCGTCCTGAACGCCCAGGTTGAGGCCCTGTCCGCCGGTGGGTGGATGGATGTGTGCCGCATCGCCGGCCAGCAGCACCCGCCCGACCCGATAGCGTTCGGCTAGCCGGGTGGCATCCCCGAAGCGGGACAACCAGCGCGGGGAGTGCACGCCGAAATCGGTTCCGGCGATGGTGCGCAGCTGTTGTTTGAAATCCTCGAGGGTGGGTGGTTCCGCGCGATCGCTGACTCCCGCGGCGGGGACTACGACGCTATACGCCCCTTCGCCGAAGGGCCTGAGCCAGAATCGCTTATTGGTCTCGCCGATTTCGGTCACCTTGGCGGCGATCTCCTCCTGCGGCACACCCACTTCCATCTCGCCCATCAGCGTCTCGGTCCGCGAGGGCTCGCCGGGGAAGCCGACGCCGAGCAGTTTGCGCACCGTACTGCGCCCGCCGTCACAGCCGACGAGATAGCGCGAACGCAGCTGTTCGCCGTCGGCCAGCTCGACGGTCACCCCCTCGTCGTCCTGCTCGAAATCGGCCACCGCACAACCGCGCCGGACCTGCGCACCCAGTTGGATCGCATGTTCTTCGAGCAGGTGAACGATGACCGGCTGCGAGATGCCCAGCAGATAGGCGTGCGCGGAATCCAGGCCCTGGGGCGCGGGTTTGTTGATGGCGGCGAAGAAGCCGCCGGCCGGACGCTGTCTTCCGTGTTCGCGAATGCGATCCAGCAGTCCGCGCATTGCCATCAGCTCGAGACTGCGAATGTGCAGACCGACGATGCGGACGAACGACACGGGCTCGGTTTCCTTCTCAAGAACGAGTACCCGCACATCGTGCAGCCGCAGTTCGGCGGCCAGCATCGCACCAGTCGGCCCGCACCCGGCAATGATCACGTCGAACATGAGGGGCGCGCGATCGGCGCCGGAGGTCGGCGACCGGAGTCCGAGCACGTCGCTCACGGTGAAGCCGCGCTCGACCGTATCGTTCGACGACGGCTCGGCGGTGAACTGCGGAGAGTCCATAGGTGTTGCCTTTCGGGAGTGCCTTGTTGTCGAGGCGCTCCCGGCGACACCTACGTCAATCGCCGGCCGTGACGGGAAGGGGGAGCACCCACGTCGATACTGCGTTCATGGGTCTCACCTCCTCGGGCGGTGTCACGGTCCACTGCAAGCTACAAGCCCGAGCATCACCCCGTCCAATCCTTTCCCAGCCAGGTGATCACGACTCCGAACGGGCCCGTGCGGTTGCAGGGCGAATCCGGCGTGGCGGCCCGGCTGGTCCCGGTCACGGTCGGCGCTCTGCTCCTGGCCCGCCCCGAGGCAGACCGGTTCTCGGAAGGCGCTGCGCACTGGAACCGGAGGCGCTCGACGAGCGCGGGCGGCTGCGCGAGGCCCAGTAGCAGGGTGACCGGCCGCCCCCGCGCGGCTACTTTGCACGGTGGGTCAGAGATGGGAGACCGGAGCCATGATCAGGTTCAGAAACAGGTTCCTGCAGCACTCCGTGCAGGGCGTTCTCGGTGAAGCCGTCGCCGGCCTCGCGGTAGCGGCGCATCACCGTAGAGACCTTGGCCCATCCACCCTGCTTCTCGGCCACGGCGTCGGGGTTGCCGGCGCGGGAGGACTCGGTGACCAGTCCGCGGCCGGGGCTGTGGCCGTTGGGCCGGATGTCCAGCCCGGCGCGGGTGCCGAGCCGGGTCAGGACGTCGCCGACGGCCTCGGGGGTCAGCCCGGCCTGCAGGACGGTGCCCCACCGGTGGTGCAGGCGGCGGTACCAGCGGCGCCAGGCCCGCACCTGTCGGCATACACGTGAACGTGCATAGCCGCGTAAGGCGTCGGTCGATGGTCGACGGGGCGGTGAGAGGACCGGGCGGCCGGGCGGGCTGGAGCCAGCACCACTCGACGAGCAGCACGAGGGTGCCGGACCGGACGGCGGTCGGGGGCAGGCCGCTGTCCGTGCAGAACCGGAGCCAGGTGTTCCAGTCGGCGCCGTAGCTGGCCCTCGTCTTCTCCGGCCGGTGGTCCTCGACGTGCCGGGTGGCGTCGCGGTCGAGCTGGGCCAGCCGGGCCTCGGTGGTGGCGTCGAACCGGCCCGGCGGTGTGCGAGGCCGGTCGGGCCGGTCGTGGTGCTCACCGCGGTCGACAGGTCCGTGTTCGTCATGATCTCCCCTGAATACCCGTCAAGCCCGCTTTATCATGATCTGTCCGGGGGGTCTCCGATCTGTTGGCCGTGCCGGTGCATCGGGTGGGCGATGCGGCCGTGCCAGTCGATGCGCACGAACAGGGGGCCGACCGGTTGGCGGCCGTGCTCGATCAGGCACCGTCTCCAGGCGCGGACCGCGCGGACGGGGCAGGTGGCCGGGTTGGAGCCGTAGGGCACGCCGAGCGGGCCCTCATGGTTGACCTTCGGCCGCCAGACCTCGACGGCCAGGCCCTCCTCGACCTCCCCGAGGTCGGTCCAGTCCAGCAGCCGCAGTTCGGAACGGCGGGCGGCGAGGGCGAAGCCCAGCAGCAGGACGGCGAGGTCCCGGCGACCGCGCCGCGTTCGTCGGACAGCCACCGTTTCACGTGGCCTCCGCGGAACCTACGACAGGCCACATGTCAAGCAGCGACTCGCCGACACTTCCCGGCAACCTACCGCCACAGTGGGTGAGCAGACGTAGGAAGATCACCCGTAAGGGCTAATTGCCATTCAATCTCCGGAAAACAGAGGACTTTTGACGGCCACTCAGCTCTGCTTCAGGGCGGCGTAACGGACCTCTACATACCCGATCAGCCCCACGAAGCCGGAGATCACGATTTGCCCGACATGACAGCAATAGTGGGTGTTAGTACGTTCAATCACGCACCGGCTGCCACAGCGGGTGTTCCTCTCTCGGTCTCAGAAGGAGAACAAGTTACATGATCATGAACCGTTCCCACGCGATCGCCACGGCCGTCGCGACCGCTGCGGCACTGACCGCGACCGGCATCACCTACGCCACCGCCGCCACCGCCCCCCAGGCCCAGGCCCAGGCGGCCCCGGCCGTCGTCCAGCAGGCGCCCGCTCCGGCCTACGGACCGATGGGCAACGAGCGCGGCGAGCGCAACGAGCGCGGCGAGCGCAACGAGCGCGGCGAGCGCGGCGAGCGCCGCCACCACAAGATCGGCAGAATCTTCATCAACGAGCGGTCGTTCTCCGCCCACCCCGACGGCTGCATCACCGTGATCAGCGGCCTGGGCTCCAAGAGCTTCAACATCCGCAACGACAGCAAGACGACCGTCGAGTTCTTCCGCGGCGTCACCTGCGACAACGGCGCCCCCATCGCCACCGTCGGCCCCCACAGCGAGGCCAACAACGTCCGCCCGGGCAAGATCAAGGACGAGGACGAGGACGAGAAGGGCGAGCACGAGAAGGGCGAGCACGAGGAGGGCGAGCACCACAAGAAGCACCACGAGGAGATGGAGGACGGCGTAAAGGTCAAGAACGGAGTCGTCGGCAGCTTCCGCGTCATCAAGCGCCACCATCACGAGAAGGGCGAGCGCGGCGAATTCGGCGGATTCGACGAAGACTAAAAGCAGCAACCGCGTGATGCGCATGCTGGAGAACCCGGCCCGCCGTAATCGGGCCGACGCCCTCCGGCCAGGCGCACAACACAGAATCCCGGCCCGCCGCAATCGGGCCGGGATTCTCGTCTGGGCCCCGGCCCAAGGACATCCCTTCTCGGAACATCCACACCAGACCATTGTCCGACAGATCACGCGCCTGCTACGCCATCCGTCAAGGCCGGGTTCGGTGGCTCTCGCCGAGGTCTGCGAGGAGACCGCGGATTCGGTCGGCGATGGCGTTATTGGGAGCTCCGTCCGGGCGCCGGGTCGATCCGGCCTCCTTCAAGATCTCCCACACCGTAGAGGCAGCCGCCTTGATCCCCAGCACGAGCAGCTCGCCGTGCACCCTCCTATCGCATGCACGGTCCGTGGCCGGCCCGGACGCTTCGGTCCAGAACCGGCCGCGTGGCGGCGCGCGACCAGGTCGCGGTGCCATCGCAGCACCGTCTCCGGGCGCACCAGCAGCCGCACCCTGCGCAGCACATTCCGGGAGTGGGTGCAGCAACGCCGCCAGGAACGCCCGATCACTCGCGTCGAACCGCAGCCTGCTCCCGCCCAGTTGCCGTTCATGTTGGCCAGGCGCAGCAGCATGACCGGTCATGCTGCCGTCTCCCCTGCCCAGGTGAAGACAGCGGGATAGCCGGCAACCCGCATCAGAGACGGCCGATCAAGGCCATGATCTGGACGGATGATTTATCGACACCCGCAGTCTGGCTCACTGCCAGAAACACTCATCGATCACGATCTGAGGATCGGTGGTCCTGCTGGTGAAGTGGTACCGGAGCCACCCCCGGCCGTGATCGAAGTAGATGACGTGTTCGCCACCGGGGCGGGTGGACTGGACGGGTTCGACACTCATTCCGCGTCGCGGTCGCTGTCGATGCCCCGGAAGTACGGGTCAGCGGCGGTGACGAGTTCGGCGCGGGCTTCGTCGACCAAGACACGGGCCTCTTCGGGGAGAGTGCTTCTGTTGTCCTCTGCGTTCTTGGTCCAGTCGGCTTGCCAGGGCGGCCCCATGAAGTCGCCGGTCACTGGCCGGGCTCTACCTTCGCTGCCGTGCGGCGGATGCGTCCGGCTTCTTCAATGAGTGACTTGGCGCGGACGTAGTCAGGTTCCCGGCTGGCCTCGTCCTCCAGGCCGTGCACCTTCGCTTCCAGTTGGGGGTCGCGGGCGAGGGCGAATTCGCCCCACCAGCGGGCCATGAAGGCGGGGACCGGCGCGAGGTCGTAAGCGTCGGCGATGTCGCGGCGCCAGTGTCGATCGAAGTCGACGAGGAGTTGCGGCGCATGCTGGGCGATGGCGGCGCGGAGCGCCTTCGGTGTCCTGTCGGGCATGGAGGGCACGGCTCCAGAGCCGAGGGTGGCGGTAGTCATGAACGGCAGTCCCCATACTTGGCGGTCGGTCAGGCGGCAGTTGGCTTCATCCGGCCTGGGACACTGCCGTCAGGCTCTTCGGCAGATGGTTTCGTGCTGTCCTTGGTGGCGCTTTGTGTGAACCGCTGCCCGGCCCGGGCGAGGCTGTTGTCACGCAGGGTGTAGATCATGCTGGAGTCCTTGTAGCCCAGCATGCGGGCAAGTCTAGCGACCCGTCCGTACGGCAGCTTTCCGCCAACGGGCGCCGTGACGGCGGCACGAACGTCGTCTTCGAGTTGTTTGCGGAGCTGGGCGAGCTGCTTTTCCGCGCGGGTGATCTCGGCGCGGGTATCGCGGACCCTCTGCACGTCGGGGTCCTGGTCGTCCTTGTTCTGCTTCGCCGACATGCTTCGTAGCATGGCACCACAGACCACGGTTTGCAACACTGCAGATATTGACACTATGGTTTAACAGACCACAATATCGTGACCTGCGCAATCGGCACGTCAGCGGTGAAGTCCCGCTGGAACATATCCGGCACCACCCCGTCCGATGGCTCCGGCTCATCGTGGTGACCCCCTTACACAGGTGCACCCCGACAATGTGGAACTTCCCCATCACGCGGGCGTCCTTCTTCTCGTGGTGAAGTCGCGGCCGATCAGGTCCGGGGAGACGGCCGCCTTCTTGTCCGACCTGGTCAGGCTCCGGCGTTTGCGGCGGGTGATTCCGCGGATGCCGCGCTCGCTCATCAGCCGCTCGACCCTCTTGCGGTTGATCCGCCGTCCCTTCCTGCGCAGCGCCGCGGTGATCCTCGGGGCACCGTACGCACGGCGGGAGGCGGTGTGGATCTGCCGGATCTCGGCAGCCAGCTCGTCCTCCATCGGCACGGAGGGGAGTGCGGCCGTGGTTGATCCTCACCCGCGTCGAGCAGGCGACGGCAAGGACATGGCCGATGCCGCGGGCCTTGAGGGCGCTCGACGGCGGCCGTTGGTACCTGGACCGCCACGGGGACAACGAGGTCGTCGCCGCGGCCATCGCCCACCAACGCGACGGACGGACAGGGCCGGCAACACCTGCTGCCGCCGGGTTCGTGGCAGCAGTATGTGGCCGCCTGGGTCTACCCGGCCCGGTACCAGGATCGCGGTAGCCGTGGGCTACTGCCCCCGTGGGTGGCCCCACCACATGTAATGATCTTGGTTGTGGCTGGTGTGATCACGGCGTCGGAGCTGTCTGGATAGCCCGTTCGCCGGGTTGAGTCCGCGTCAGTTCCGCGAGCTGACCACCGTGTTGCGGGGGAAAGGGCAGACCCGGTCCACGAGGGCCGACTCTGGAGGACCGGGTGCTGCTGGTCACAGCGTACTGGCGGACCAACCGCGCATCGTGGTGCGCGCCACCGCATCGCGCACCGTGCCAAATACGGTGCACTGCACCGCATCGTCACCGCAGCCACGCGTTGGAGTGCCGCATCCGGGACAGGGCGCGCGCATCGCGCCGCGCGGCGGCACTGCCGATCCGGTTCCTGCGGGAGCGGGGCCGGAGGGACTGTCCGACGGCGAAGTGGCGCTTCCCGGCCTCCCGCAGCCGCTTGCGCTGCTCGCGCAGCTCCTTCGGCCGCTTCCAGATCGGCTGCCAGGGCGGCGGCCCGTACGCGGCGGCACGTTCCGCGCGGCCTCCCTCACACGGGCGGCGGCGGCCTCGATCCTCCAGTCGTTGGGCGGCGTGGTCATGCGGCTCCTCCCGTGGTGGGTGTCCTCGGACCCGGCGCGGGATGGCGGCCGGGCTGCTGGGTGTATCGGGCGGCGCGGCGGTTGCCGGCTGCGGCCGGGGGTCGCGAGCGGCGGTGCGTTCCCGGATGCCGTCCTGGAGCTTGGCGGCATCTTGGCGGCGGCTCGCGGTAATGGGTGAAGGCGCAGGCAACTGCTCACCGTTGCCCCTCCGCCGTGACGGTCCGGTCCTCCCTGGTCGTCGAACGTTGTTTGCGCGCTGCCGTTTGGTCCCACCAGGCCGGGACGAGGGCCGTCAGCATCAGGAGCGCGGTCAGGACGAATGCCCAGGGGTAGCCGGTCAAGCCGGCCACCGTGCCGAAGCCGACCGCGCCGATGCCCATGCCCGCGTCGTAGGCGACATTCCACAGGGCGCTCACCGTCGCGTACCCGGAGGTCGGGACCCGGGAGTACATCAGGGTGATGGTTGCGCTCTGGGTGATGCCGAAGCCGAGCCCGAATACGGCCGCACCCGCGACGACCGCGAGGGGGACGCCTGTTAGGGCAACGACGAGGATGCCGGCTGCTGAGGTGACCAGTCCCGGCACGACCAGCCCGGCGGCTCCGCGCCGGTCGGCGCGCCGACCGGCGAACCAGCGGGATGTCGTCGCGGCGGCCGGTTGCACGAAGAGAGCCGCGGCGACCACGCCGGAAGAGCCCGGCGCCACGGCCAGTGGCAGAAAGGTGACGACGATCCCCGCGCCCACTGCCGTCACCGCGAACACGACCGTGGGGCGGCCGAGCGTGCCGGAGCGGGCCCCGGCGAAGATCCCTAGAGGTGGCCCCTGCTCCGCTTCCCGGCCGGGCAGGCCCGGGACGGCGGCGATGGAGACCAGGGCGAGAAGTGCCGCTGCTGTGCAAACGGGCCCGTATCCCGTGTGCACTGCCATCCAGGCTCCGAGCGGCAGGCCCACCAGCGACGGCACACCGGCCATGACGCCGATCAGAGCCAGCCCCTCCCCACGTCGTTCGGGCGGGATCAACGACGCCGTCAGCGCCCCGCCCGCCACCAAAGTGAATGCGAAGCCGAGCCCCCGGACAAGGCACACCGCCACGATCCACCCCATACTCTGCGACACGGTCAGGGCCAGTGCCGGAGCACCCAGCAACAACAACCCCGCCCCCAGCAACACGCGGTGGCCACAGCGTGCGGCCAGCCATGGGGCCATCAACTCGCCGCCCACCGTGGCCAGCATCAACGCACCGGTGACCAGGCCCGCCTGGTCACTGCCCCGGCCCGGCACGCTCTGCGTGTACGCCGGGACGACCGACAGCAGCAGGAAGAAGCTCGCCGAGGAGCCGACGACCGTCACAAAGCGCAACAGCAGCGGGCGGGTCACCAGACGCGGCCGCGCCTCGGCAACTCGGTCTTCGGGATCGACGGATGAGGCCATGGGATGAAACTAGGGGACGGAGTCGCCCGAAGGCTCCCCGTTTCCACGTCTGTTCACCGAGCCAGTTTGCGGTCTGTCATTGGTGACCCATTGGATGCGCCATTCGGCGAGTCTGTGGTAGCGGAACGAGGGTGCAGGCGATGCCGGCGAAGGCCAGGGAAGTGGCCCGGCTTTGCGTTCGTAGCTCCAGTGGCGGCGCCGGAGCGACATCACTTCTCATCAGCATTGTTCACGCTGAAGCGCGGTGGTCGCCCGCGGCCGCGTAGTCGGCGGCCATGCCGAGCATCGTCGCGAGACTCTGGCGCCGTTCGTCCTCGCCGCCAGCGTCCTCCAGGCGGGCCAGGAGGACGCGGCCATCTTGGCGTGACCATCGGTGACCGGCAGATGGACGCCCTGCCGCTGAACCGCCACACCTGGCACGGCGACTGGAACTACACGTTGCGGCCCGAGCCCTACGCCGAGATCGACGAAGCCCCGGATCCGTTCGACCAGCCGAGCCCGGACCTGCCCTGGCTGTGCCACCCGCTGTTCACCGGACTCACCGCGGTCGAGTGGGACGCCCTGATCGTCCAGCTCCTGACCCTCCACGACGACCAGCGCGAAGCCGATCTGGACAAGCGGTGTGGCCACCGGCCACGCGTCAAGGACGACGGCACCACCGGACGCCGGCCGATGCTCACCCTCGCCGACCGGCTCCTGGCCACCGTGCTGCACTACCGCCTGGCCCTGCCCCAGGTCGCCGTCGCCACCCCATCACAGACCAGAGGTGCTGGACAAGACTGACCCGGACCAAGGGGCTCGGGCCAGTCGTCGCGGTGGCGGCAGCGTCAGCCCAGGCCGCCGCGGTAACGAGTGTTCATGAAGACAAGGGCGTCGCCGACGGGCCGCTCGGTCGTCCCGCTCGGCCGGTTGACCAGGGCGCCCTCGACCGACATGGCGGTGGAGCCGCCGCCGTCGAGGTTGACCGCGTCGTGCATGCCCAGAGCGTCAGCGACAGCGGCGGTCTCGGCCATCGTGGTGCCGACGCTGCTGGTCATACGGCCGTCGATCGTCGCAAGCACGATCTTTCCGTCTCGCGTGGTGCCGGCGATGGTACGGGGGTTGCGCGCGAAGAAGCTACCCGAACCGGCCGGTACCACGATCTGCCCGTCCGCGGTGAGCCGGTAGCGGCCGTTCACGCCGAACAGACCCTTGCGCGCGGGGAGTTCCTCACCCTGCTCGTTGACCAGGGTGGAGGTCTCCTTGACGCACCCCTGTCCTGCCACCTGCAGCAGGGACGCCGCGTCCCGGCCCGTCGCCTGCAAGGAAGTCTGACCGCCTGTCAGCGTCGTGCCACGGGTCGTGGACGTACGCACCACACAGCCGTGCCGGTCGAGGACGACCTCCACGCCTGCCCCGGACGGGGTGGCGTCGGCGAACTCGGGGGTGAACTCGACCACGTCGCCGGGCACGGCGCACTGGGTCTGGTCGGTGAGGCCGGAGCAAGCGCCCGGAACCACCGGCGGGTGGTTGATGAACTTCAGCGGCAGCGTGGCCTCGGTCTGCCGGTTCTGCACGCCACCGGACCAGCTCAGCTTGCCCATGAGGACCCGGTTGCTGTTGGCATCCACGACGAAGTCGACCTCATCGCTTCTTTGGGTGGGCTCGCTGAGGAGCTTTCCACCGAACAGGCCCAGGCCCACCGGATCGCCGGGGTACTGCGCGCTACCGGTGAAGGTGAAGAAGGAGGCGTTGACCCCGGCCAGGGCGCCGGAGGAGCGGACAAGGTCAGTGGTCTTCTCCGTCTTGGCCAGGTCCGGCCCGTAGGTCGCCTCCAGGTGCCCGCGCGTCATGCGGGGGTCGATCGTCAGTACGTTGACCATCCAGGGGCCGCGCGTCGTGGTGTTGATCTGATCGGCCGGAGCGGGCTCGGTCCCACGGACGATGCGGGTCAGTGTGACGCCGTCGGACAAGGTTTGGCTGCTACGAGTTTCTTCCAGACCGGCATCGCCCAGTGGAAGGGACGTCTCAGCGGCTGCGGCGTGGCTGGTCGGGGCGAGAACCAAGGTCAGAGCAGCCGTCGCAGCTGCCGTCGCGACCGCTGCGGCACACTTCAGCCCGGACACGGAGCGGGAGTTGGGAGTCATGCCGCTAGCTTCTTTGACCTGGGAAAACTTCTGCCCCTCTGGTAGTTGATCGATTGGCGACAGGCGGATTAATGCTCAATGCCAGCAAATTAAGGCCGAGTTGGGGGGATGTCAACTCCGGTTGTGGGCGGTTGATCGAGATGCTGACCGTGGTCTCGTTCATCGGCAGGTCGTTGCGGGATTTACGGAAGGCGGAGGGGGACCGTGGACGGTTGAACCGTCGCGGCAGGATCCGCGATCGGCGGCGTTCGGGCAGGAGTTCGCGTGGGTGGAGTATCGCAGCCCGGATCCGTGACGCTGCCTGCGCCGGGGGGCTTTGGAAGCCGGCCCGCGCGCGGTGTCCAGCCGCTCCATGAACGCGCCGCCGGCTGCGACTGCCTGGCGGGCCTGCTCGGGCTGGTGGGACAGAGCGTAGGCGCGGGCGGCGACGGCGGCCGGTTCCCGGCGACCTGCCGGTCCTGCTCGGCGGCATGGAAGTCCCGGACTACGTCCGTCAGGTGGTCACCGACGAGGCGAACGACCTGCGGCACCGGTTCCTCGCCGCGGCCGACCACTTCGCGCAGGAGTGGGACCCGCACTTCGCGGAACGCTTCAACCATCCCGCGCCCGTGCAGAGCGAACCGAACGGGCAGACCGCGTGATCGTCCACATCGACCGTGCCTGGCTGCTCGATGTCGCCCACCGGTCCCTTCCCGGGGGTCCGGACGTGACCGACTTCGGCAGTCTTCAGGCCGCGGTAGCGCGGCACGTCGACAAGGTGATTGGACCGGCCCGTGTACCCGGCTCCGCAGAACCGGGCGGCGGCGCTCATGCACCAGCTCGTGCGCGTGCCCGCGCTGAAGTACGCCAACGAGCTGGTCGGGACGGACGTGGCGGCCTCCTGTCTGACGGTGTCCGGCGCCGTGGTGACGGCGGACTTCAAGCAGGCCGGCGACCTGGCCGAGCGGATCGCCCGCGACGGGCTGGACGTGCGCGAGGTCGCTGAGGAGATCAAGGGGTGGACGTCGACCTGACGTCCCGTGCACGAAAAGGGGCCCGGTGCCGTTGGGTAGGAGCCGCCGAGCATGCCACCCCTGGGATTGGAGCCAGGTCACCTGCTCCGCGACGTGGTCCACGTCGAAGAGCCGGTGGACCAGGTCCGGCGGGGGCTGCCCGCCGGACGGTCATAGCAGCTCCTCCAAGCTGGCGGCGACCTCACGGTAGCGAGCCACTGGGATCAGGTGCACGCCGTCAAAGGCTCCTGACTCCCGGATGCGGAGGATGTGTTCACAGGTGGCCTCCACACCGGCGAGACGGTCGGTGGCGACCTTCTCCACCAGGGCGGTGGGGATGTCGATGTCGGGGATGGCCGCGGCGAGACGCCGGGCGTGGTTCTCGCTCGCGAGAACCATCACGCCCGCGTAGACGGGAACTTCGACAGGGTTGGCTTCCCGCCACTCCAGCAAAGCATCCAGGGAAAAGCTCACCTGCACGAACACGAAGTCAGCGCTTCGCTTCCAAGGGGGCAGGGGCCGCAGCCCTGCCGCCGTACCCACACGAAACGGCTGCACTCCCGCAAACGCCGCCCCCTGTGCCGCGGCCCGCACCTCCTCAAGCATCGTCCGCACCGTCAACTGCCCTGTACGGCTTCCGGCCGCCGGCTTGTCCCCGTACACGAAGAGAAACTGATCCACGCCGTATGCCGCTGCGGTCAGCATGTCCCGCTGAAATCCCAGCAGGTTACGATCACGGGCGTTCAGGCAGGCGATGCTCCGGCCGCCCATCGCCTCGACCTCGTGTGCGACCGCCAGGCTGGACACGGTCGCACGGCCTATGTGGTTATCGGGAATGAGGAAGGAGTCGGCTACCTTGCCGAGCGTTCCGATCTGGTGACGGACGTGCTTGAGATCCGGCCTTGTCGGGGGCTCGATCTCGCAGATGACCTGGAAGGGTTGGTGGCTCATGGCATTGAACCCATGGAACGGGCCTTTACTCGAGTACGGGTGCTCAGGTGTGGAGTCGGCTGCCGCACGGCAGGGATGGCGCATCGTGTCGTCTTTTCGGTGGAGTGCTGGGTGCCGTCGGTGATGGGATTGCTGGTGAAGCAGCGGGGGCCGGCTGCCCGGCAACCGGCGAAGTCGGTGTGGGACGGCGGACCGGCTGCCGAGCTGGGGAACGCGGAGGCTGTGTGGGAACGTTCGTGCTCCCGAAGGAGAGGGTGTGTCAGTCCCTGTCCGAGCCGGGTGACCACGATTCCGTGGCGGCAGTTCCGGCTCACCGCCTGCGTGGGCTGCGCGGACGCGGTCTTTCGTGGCTCGGCGGGCGGGGTCCTGATCGCCCCACTCCTCATGGTGACCCTGCGCGCGAAGATCCCAGAAGGCCACACCCAGGAGGAGTCGGCGGTGGGCGTTGCCCCCGCAGCGGACGGACCGGGTCCGGATCAGCGGCAACCGGTGTGTTGTCACTGGTGGATCAGAGCGAGAAGCCCGGTTGCCGTAGCGGTGGTTGCCGCCGCGGTGCTCCAGGCGAGCAGGCGCAGCCTGCGGTAGCGGTCGGTGTACTCGGTGCGCAGTTCCGCGGCGCGCGCGACGATGCGCTCCAGGGTGTGGCGGGTGAGCCGGTCACGTTCCTCCAGGTAGGCCCGGCGCAGTTCCTCGCGCTGGTCCACGGCGAGCAGGATGAGGCCGTCCAGGAAGGTCTCCGCGTCGGCCAGGGCCTGGCTGCGTTCGGCCTCGACCAGGAGATAGCCTTCGAGCCGCTGAATCCCGAAGGACGCTTCTTCGTCAAGAGAGTGCATGGTGATGTGCCTCTCCCCGGGAGATGGACGTCAGATCGCCCGCGATCTCCGGATGGTGCAGGTCGAAGGCCGGGGATTCGCTGCGGATCGCCGGAAGCCGGGTGAAGTTGTGGCGCGGCGGCGGGCAGGAGGTCACCCACTCCAGGGAACGGCCGTACCCCCACGGATCGTCGGTCTCCACCGGGCGTCCGTACTTGGCGGTCTTCCAGATGTTGTAGAGGAACGGCAGCATGGACAGGCCCAGCAGGAAAGAGCTGATCGTGGAGATGGTGTTCAACGCGGTGAAGCCGTCGGCGGCCAGGTAGTCGGCGTAGCGTCGGGGCATGCCTTCGGCACCCAGCCAGTGCTGTACGAGGAACGTGCCGTGGAATCCCACGAAGAGCGTCCAGAACGTGATCTTCCCAAGGCGCTCGTCAAGCATCTTTCCGGTGAACTTCGGCCACCAGAAATGGAATCCGGCGAACATGGCGAAGACCACCGTACCGAAGACCACGTAGTGGAAGTGCGCGACCACGAAGTACGAGTCGTGGACGTGCGAGTCCAGCGGCGGCGACGCCAGAAGCACACCAGTCAGCCCGCCGAAGACGAAGGTGACCATGAATCCCACGGACCACAGCATCGGTGTCTCGAAGGAGAGCGAGCCCTTCCACATCGTGCCGATCCAGTTGAAGAACTTCACACCCGTCGGCACGGCGATGAGGAAGGACATGAGGGAGAAGAAGGGCAGCAGTACGGCACCGGTAACGAACATGTGGTGCGCCCAGACGGTCAGGGAGAGGCCGGAGATGGTGATGGTCGCGCCGATCAGCCCGATGTAGCCGAACATGGGCTTGCGGGAGAAGACCGGGATGATCTCCGAGACGATCCCGAAGAACGGCAGAGCGATGATGTACACCTCGGGGTGGCCGAAGAACCAGAAGAGGTGCTGCCACAGGATGGGCCCTCCATTGGCGGCGTCAAAGATGTGCGCACCGAACTTGCGGTCGAATTCCAGCGCCAGCAAGGCAGCCGCCAGCGGCGGGAAGGCGAGCAGCACCAGCAACCCGGTCATCAGCACCGTCCAGGTGAAGACCGGCATGCGGAACATGGTCAGTCCCGGTGCACGCATGCAGATGATCGTGGTCATGAGGTTGACGGCGCCGAGGATGGTGCCGAACCCGGACAACGAAAGCCCCATGATCCACAGGTCTGCACCGATGCCGGGCGTGTAGGCCGGACTGGACAGCGGTGAGTAGGCCGTCCAGCCGAAGTCCGGGGCGCCCTGCGGGGTGAGCAGGCTCGCCATAACGATGAGGGACCCGAACAGGTAGAGCCAGTAGGCCAGCATGTTCAGGCGTGGGAACGCCACATCGGGCGCGCCGATCTGCAGCGGCGTGATCCAGTTCGCGAATCCGGAGAACACCGGAGTGGCGAAGATCAGCAACATGACGGTGCCGTGCATGGTGAAGACCTGGTTGTACTGCTCCGCCGACATGATCTGTATGCCGGGGCGTGCCAGTTCGGCCCTGATGAGCAGGGCCATCAGGCCTCCCACCAGGAAGAACGCGAACGACGTGACCAGATACAGGGTGCCGATCATCTTGTGGTCCGTGGCGACCAGCCACCTGACCGGGGAACTTCTGGATGTCTCGCGTGACGCGCCGGCGTTTTCCAGGCGAAGGGTCGTCATGGTGCGTTCTCCTTGGTTCTCTGAGCTGCCCGACGACGGGGGAATCGTCGGGGCCGGCTGGGTGACACGCGGCGCTCGGGCGCGACCGACTTGACGGGTGTAGCTGGCCCCGGCTTCCGGCGGCAAAGCGATTGCCTCGTTGGCAAACCATTTGCCAGCCAGGCATGCACCTTCTTACGGTTTGCCTATGAGGCATCAAATTTGCCCGGCGACCCCGCCGTGTTCTGGACAGCGCCTCCTTCTGCTCCTGTCCCCGACACCGTCCCCGCCTGCCCGTTCGATCTCGTCCGCTCCGTCAGATCTGGATCCAGAGCGTGAACAGACTTGAGGACGATCCGGTCCGCTCCGCACTGGACGCCGTCGCGCCGCAACTGCGCCGGCTTCGGCGCCGAAGCGCACTCAGCCTGGAGGAGGCGGCCCGTTCCGCCGGGCTCTCCCCCGCCCATCTCTCACGCCTGGAGAACGGCCGTCGCTGGCCGTCGCTGGCCATGCTGATCTGTCTGGCCCGCACCTACGGAACGACGGTGGCCCAACTGCTCGGCGAACTCCCCGTCGACCACCACGCCGTGGTCCGCGCCACTGACCTGGCCCCCATCGCGGCGAACGGCGGCACGTACTGGCCCGCCGGCGCTCCCGGTCGCGGCACAAGGGCACTGCGCATCCACGTGGACCCGCGACGCCGGGCGGGCGACCCGTACAGCCACCCCGGTGAGGAGTGGCTGTACGTACTCGACGGATGTCTGAGGCTCCGTCTCGGAGCTGCCCGCTACACCCTGGCGCCTGGCGACAGCGCGCACTTCGACTCGAGCACCCCGCACCACCTAGCCGCCGCGGGGCACGGCGGAGCCGACCTCCTGTACCTGCACACCCTGTCCGGGCCCGGCCTGGGCCCAGGGAGGGCCTGCGGACCTGCCCACCAAGCACCGAACGGAGCCGCACCCCATGAGTGACGACGCCCCCGCCCGGATCCCGAACATCGGCAAGAAGGCCAAGGACCTCAACAAGGTCATCCGCTACACGCTGTGGTCCGTCTTCAGGCTCCGCGGCATGCTGCCCGAGGACCGCACCGGCCACGCGGGCGAGGTTCAGAACCTCTTCGACCGGCTCGCTGCCCAGGACGTCACCGTCCGCGGCACCTACGACCTCTCCGGCCTGCGAGCCGACGCCGACCTGATGATCTGGTGGCACGCTGGCACCGCCGACCAACTCCAGGAGGCCTCCAACCTCTTTCGCCGCACCCGGCTCGGCCGCGCCCTGGAACCGGTCTGGTCGAACATGGCCCTGCACCGCCCCGCCGAGTTCAACCGCTCCCACATAGCCGCGTTCCTCGCCGACGAGACCCCCCGCACCTACGTCAGCGTCTACCCGTTCGTGCGCTCCTACGACTGGTACCTGCTGCCCGAAGAGGAGCGCCGCACGATGCTCGCTGACCACGGCAGGATGGCCCGCGGCTACCCCGACGTGCGCGCCAACACCGTCGCCTCCTTCTCCCTTGGCGACTACGAGTGGATCCTCGCCTTCGAGGCCGACGAACTCCACCGCATCGTCGACCTCATGCGTCACCTGCGCGGCTCCGAGGCCCGCCGCCACGTCCGTGAGGAGATCCCGTTCTTCACCGGCCGCCGCAAGAACATCACCGACCTCGTCGCAGGCCTGGCATGACTCACCCACACACGCAGGGCTGTTGCAAAGTCAGGTTGATCACGGATCGCTGCTGGTCAGCCGATGTGTAGGGGGTCCAGCGGCCGGGTGAAGGGCTGGTAGGACATGGCGCGGACAGCGGCGGCGATGTTGGTGGGCCGGCCCCGCGGAGCCGGTTGATCGCCACCAGCGCGTCGGTTCACGGTCACGCCGGTCAGATCGTAAGGGGTCAACAGGATGGCGAAGCAGGTGATTTCGTTGGTCTTGCCCGGCACCCGCAGCTGAGTGTCGGCCATCCCGTCTGCGGTCATCGCGGCCAGCAGATGCGCGGCCGGACTGTCGCCGGTACGCGAGCCGCGGGCCCTCCTGCCATCCACGGCCGCGCGTCAGCCCCAGCCGGGTCCGCTCCCAACAGGTCGGCGAGCGACGCCGGGGCAGGTGTGGTTGATGACCCGGCGGATGGCCGCCGTGCTCGGTGCGAGGCGCACACCGAACGCGGTCACGGTGCGGGCGCCGAGTCCGGCGAGGGTGTCCTGCGGGGCGCTTTGGCCCCACTGGCCGATCGCGGCGAACGAGCGCGCCCGGCCACCACAGCCGAGCTGCCAGCAACACGCACACGAAGGGGTGACGCCTTCCGCGCCGGTCACGCGGATCGGGCAAGGTTGCGCAGACGGGAAGGGCCCGCGCCGGTGAACGGCGCGGGCCCGGTGGATCAGGCTCCTCTCAGCAAGCGGTGGGGCGGAGGGCGAAGTCGGTGGTCACCGCCTCGCTCGCCTTGAGGTTCACCAGCCTGGACTGCGGCTTCCAGCCATCCTGAGCCGCGATGATCTCGACTGGGTTGTCCCTCGGCGCCCAGATGACGTATCGGCCGTCCGCATCGGTCTTCAGGGTGTGGGTCCAGCCCTTCTTGCCGTTGATCTGGACGGTCGCCCCGCGCAGCGCGGTGCTGTTGCCACGGCAGTCGACGCCGGTGACGACGCCCGTCGCCTTGCCCCAGTCCTTGGGCGGCTGCACGGCCATCGTCACGTCGATCGGTGCCACGGGCGGGGTGTCCGCCTTGATGCCGAGCTGGGCGGTGTACTTGCCGGGCTGCTGCACGCCCGCCGTCGTGGAGGCCTCAAACGTCAGGTTCACCGTGATGCTCTGCCCGGGCTGCAGCGTCGCCGAGGTCGGGGACGCGGACAGCCACGGTACGTCGGTGACAGTGGCGCACTGGTCGAAACCGGGCAGCAGTTCGCTGTCCGGCGTCGGGGTGAAGCCGCCGGTCGAGCCACCGACCTTGATGAACCCGCACGCCGCACCCGCCCGGTAGCGGGCGAAGTTGGCGTTGGGCAGCGCCGACCAGGAGTTGGCCGCCGGGTCGTACGCCCAGCCCTGGTTGGTGACCGTGGTGGAGTTGTTGATGACACCGGTGGAGACCAACAGCAGGCCGTTCGCGGTGTCCGCGGCCACCCCCCAGAAGTCGACCGGCAGGTCGGCCATCTGGGTCCAGGCGTTCGCACCCGGGTTGTAGGCGTACGTGCCCTTCAGCGTCGTCGACCCGTTGCCGCCGGCGCAGTAGAGCGTGCCGTCGATCCCGCCGCAGCCCTGCCACGCCACCGCGACCGGGTACGCGGCGACCGTGGTGAACGTGTCGGCCCCCGGGTTGTACCGGACGGTCACATTGGACTTGTTGCAGGTTCCGTCCACGCAGCCGCCGACCAGGTAGATCTGGCCGTCGACCACCCCGATGCCGGGCGCGGCCCGCGGGGCCGGGTTGGTGCCGGCCCGGGTCTCCCACGCGTTGGTACCGGGGTCGTAGGCATAGACCTTTGCCGACGTGTTGCCCGCCGAGTTCCAGCCACCGAAGACGTAGAGCTTGCCGTCGACGAACGCCGCTGCCGGCTTCTCCAGGGCCGCCGGCATGTCGGCGATCTTCGTCCAGGTGTTCGCCGCCGGGTCGTACACGTAGCTGCTGGCGAGGTTGGCGGCGCCGTCGGTTCCGCCAACCGAGTACACCTTTCCGTCGTACGCGGCCACGGCGTTGTCCATGACCTTGATCGGGTAGTTCGCCGTGTTGATCCACGGCGGCGCGTACGGGGACGGCTCCAGGACGTCACCGGGCTGGCTGTCGCCCCGCCAGGCGGGCGATACTCCGCCCCCCTTGACCCGGATGTTCTGCAGGCGCGCGCCACGCGTACCGAGGATGTCGAAGTCGCCCGCCCGCTCGGACAGCTCAAACGTGGCAGCTGCGGTGCCGTCGTTGCGGATTGTCGTCGTCGCCGTCTTGGTCTGGCCCAGCGTCAGGGTGCTCTCCACCGATGGCGGGGTGATGGTCAGCCGGCCCGCCTTGAGCGCGAAGTCCTCCCGCGTGGCCCGGTCAGCCGCCACATCTACCGTGGACGTGACCGATTTGTACTGTGTTTTCACCCCGGTGAACGGGTGGTTCCCGGTCAGGGTCGAGAACATCCAGTAGAAGCCGTCGCCGAGTTCGGCGTCGTCCGGAGTCGGCCCGGTCACCGCCTTCTCCGCCGGCTTGTCCTCACTGGTCACTGTCGCATCGTTGAGCCCGGCGCTGGTGTTGCCGTCCAGCACCCGGCCGACCACCAGGCCACCCGGGATCGGGTCGCAGGACCGGTTGACGATCGACACGTTGTCCAGCTCCCACCACCATGCGTAGGTGGCCTGGTAATGGAACCGGATCCGCACGTCGGACTTCCCGGCCGCCTGCGGCACCGGGATCTCCTCCAGCACCGGACCACGCCGGCTGGTGCTGGTCCAGCGCGACACGTTCTTCCAGGTCGTGCCGTCGTCAACGCTCACGTCGACGTCGGCGAACCCGCCGAGCGCCCGGTAGTCGCTGTTGAACCGCAGTACCGGTGCCGGTACGGCGGACAGGTCCATCGCCGGGGTGATCAGCGCGGTGTCCATCGGCTTGCCGGAACCGGCGTTGTCGCTGTCCGCGATGGCGTACTTGCCGCTGCCGCCGGTGAGGTTGCCCCGGTTCCTCGGGTCGGTGAAGTTCCAGCCGCCGTTGGGGGTGGTGTTCACCACGCTCCAGCCGGCCGGTGTGTCCCCGGACTCGAACTGCTCGGCGACGACCGGTTCGCCGTAGCCGGTCTTGTACCCGGTGGCGTCGCAGGAGTTCTCGACCGCAAGGTCGAAGTTCCGCACCAGGTTGCTGTCAGTGACGGTGACTTGTGCCGTGCCTTGCTGGTAAGACGGGTACATCGCCTTGACCGTCAGGCCGTACTCGGCCCCCTGCGGCAGATCGACGCTGTACGCGCCGGTCGCCGGGTCGGTGAAGACCGGGCCGCCTGGCTTGCCGGCCACGTCGATGCGCGCGTAGAGCGGCCAGCCATGCCCGGAGCCGTCCTTCACCACGCCGCTGACCTTGCGCAGCGGAACCGGGTCGAGCGCGAAGCTCGCCGTCACCGCGCCACCGTCCGGCACGGTCACCGTCTCGGACTTCGACGCGTAGCCGAATGCCGAAGCGGTCACCTCGTGCTGACCAGCCGGCAGGGTCAGCTTGTACCCGCCCTGGTCGTCGGTGACGGTGCCGCTACCGCCGACGCGTACCGTCGCACCGGCGATCGCTCCGCCACCGGACTTGGTGACCTTGCCGGTCACCTCACCCCGCGGGCCGTTCACGCAGTTGGGGAACTTCATCGCACCGATGCGGGTCTGCCAGTTGGCGGAGCTGGTCTGGGACAGGTACTCGGAGGTGAACCAGAACGTGCAGCCGTCCGTCGGGTCCACCGACATCGAGCTGTAGTCGCCCCAGCGCGCCGCCGAGTGGGTCTGTGCGCCGGTCCCGGCGATCAGGGTCCGCTCGCTCTGCCCCAGTTCGCCCAGCGGGTCACCGGAGAGTCGCCCGGCCACCCGGATCGACGGGAAGGACGTGCTGCCCGATGACGAGTAGCCGATGGCCATGTTGCCGGATACGTCCATGGCCGCGCTGGCCATCCACCGGTTCTCGCCGTCCGGCGCATAGGTGCCCTGCTGATGGACAGCCCAATCGGTGGGCGAGTTGCTGCGCAGTTCGTACCACCGTACGCCGGCGTGGTCGCCGCCGGCATCCACGGTGTGGTTGAGCACCATGGAGGCGTGGTCGCCGAAGTTGCGGTAGGCCGCCCGGTACATCAACCGGTCGGAGATCGCGTCCAGCCGCGCCGACGTGCCCTGCTGCGGGATGCAGGACCGGGCGTTGTTGCACATGTTCGAGTCGAACGGTGCGGTCTCCAGGGACCGGTTCGGGGCCAGGTTGTTGCCGAAGGTGGAGTTCGCCGGGTTGGTCCAGTCGACGTGGAAGTCCCACATCAGCAGCCGGTCGGTGGGCGAGGTGCCCCACGCGTCGTCGTCGAACATGACGAACGGGTTGGGTGCCCCGGCCGGCGGCGCCTGACCCTCTGCGTCGGCGGGCAGCAGGCCGCCGAAGTCCGGACCGAGGTGGAAGTACACCATCCGGGCCGGCTGGCCGGTGAGCATCTTCTCCCGCTCGAAGGCCACCGCTCCGGCGCCGACAAAGGACGGCGCGAACTCGTTGGTGGTCATGTAGTAGGCGTCCGGCCAGATCCCGTACTTCGGGTAGTCGTTCATCCGGGTCTGGTGGTAGAGGAAGTCGTACCGGTAGAAGGCCCCGGTCGGGTCCGGGGTCTGCGAGATCGCCATGCACTGGTGGTTGCCGGCGGATCCGCCCGGCAGGGCGAACTGGGTGATCATCCAGCGATCGGCGGTCTCGTCGTAGAGGACCACCGGGTCGCCGTCGTTCCTGGTCTCGCACGGTCCGCCGAAGCCGGCGAAGACCGCATTGCCCGGCAGTGGCCCGAGCAGCTTGTTGCCGCTCTTGTCGAACACGGCGTAGTGGAGGTTGACCATCTGGACGTAGTGGTTGGGGCCGACATCGCCGTTGGTGTCCGGCGGAAGCACCCCGTCGACGTTGCCGACGCCCTCGAAGTTGGCCTTGAACTCGGGTACCTGGCTGGCGGTGAGGCCACGCTGGACCTGGCTGCTGCCCTCCTTCGCGGACGGGTTGACGGCGGCGCGCTCCAGCGAACGGGCCGGCTGCACGGAGGGCTTGGCGCTGCTGCGCTTGTCACCGCCAGGCTTCGCGGCGATGTCACGCAGCTTTGGGGAGAGGTCGTGTTGCACCGCGTCACGTACCTTGGCCTTCGCGGCCGGCCGGGCTACGGGTGCGGCGGCGGGCACCGTGTCGGCGGCCTTCGCCGCGGCTGGTAGGCCGCCGACGAGCAGGGCCAACATGGCCAGGACTGCCACCAGTCCCGCTCGTAGCGATCTTCGTCGTGTACGTTGCATGGGACATTACTCCTTGCCGAGTCAAACCAGGGATGTCTCAGACCACGTGGGGGGTTTGGGCTACAGGGTTCGTAGTCGTCGTCCGGGTCGGTCGGGTCCGGGTGACGTGTCCACAACAGTTAAGAGAGCGTAAAGCCTGTTGAGTAGAGTGATTTCTGGACATACGTGGAGCCAGAGCCCGGACTCATCGATCCGGTACGTAAGGCTCCGGGTGTCGGAGCCGTCGGGCGTCAGCGTGAACGTCCCGGTCACCTGTGCGCCGCCGGCCCACGCGTCCACCGGGTAGGCCGCGGAGGTGACGGCCGGGGCGCCGGGCGCAGTGGTGCCGACGGTGAAGCGGTAATGCGAGGTCGCCCCGCCCGTTCCGTTGCTGTCGATGCCGCGCACGTGCAGGTACCAGGTGCCCTCGGTGCGGGTCGTCGTGTATGAGGTGCCGGTCGTCTCGGCCATGCTGTCGGGCACGGTGTCGGAGCTGTTGTCGACGACGATGCTGTACCCGGCGGAGGCGCCGGAGGGCGCGGTCCAGGTCGCGCTGAAGGAGCCGCTCTTGTACGCGTCCGTTTGGTCCGGGTGCGTGGACGAGCTGATCACCGGGCTCGCCGGCAGCGTCATGTCGACCCGGAACGGCAGATGCGCGGCGGTGGACGACCAGTTGCCCGCCTGGTCCTTGGCCCGCACGTGCAGGTACCAGGTGCCGTCCGCGTCAACGGTGGTGGTGAACTTCGTCGACGTCTGCACAGTGCCGGTGGTGGCCGGCAGGGTGTCCGCGACGCGGTCCACGGTGACCACGTAACCCGCGACGCCGGACAGGTCGGCGGGCGCCGACCAGCTGAAGGACGCGGTGCGGTTGGCGTACGCGCTGGTGGTCACGGGGTGCGTGGAGGAGACCAGGCCGCCGGGCGCGCCCGGGGCGGTCGTGTCGACGTTGAAGCCGCGGTGTGGGCCGGGGACCACAGCCCCGCCTTGTCCTTGGCGGCCGCGTGCACCCACCAAGTGCCGTCGGTGCGCCCGGACCAGTTCACGTCGGTCGTCGTCTGCGTGACGGTGGTTCCGGCAGCGGTCGTCGGGCTCTGGTCGAGCTTGACGGCGTATCCGGTCACGCCGGAGGCGTCCGTCGCGGCGAGCGTGCCCGTGAAGGTGGTGGCGTTGTACCAGGCCGACGCGGAGGGATGGCTGGTGGAGGTGATGGCCGGGGCCGACGGGGCGGCGGTGTCGACGATGAACGTCTGCCACGCCGACCAGGCCCCGGTGTCGATGCCGTCGGACGCCCTGGCCCGCCACTTGTAGTCGCCCGGCGCCAGGGCAGCGGCCGTGTGGGTCGCCACCGCCCCGGAGGCCACGGAGGCGGACGTGCCGGACTGCAGGGCCGCGGTGCCGTTCGCCGCCCAGACCTCGAAGGCCAACGTGAGCTGCTGGGCGTCGGCGTCGGTGGCCTTGGCGGACATGGTGGGCGTGGTGTGCGAGGTGTAGGTGCCGGACAGCGGGGAGACGGCCGTCGCGGTATCGGGCTTGGAGTTGTAGGTGACCGTCAGGGAGGGCTCGTAGGTGGCGTTGTGCGAGCCGTCCGTCTGGTTCGCCGAGTAGTAGCGGCGCCAGGTCAGCGGGTCCGTCTCGTCGACGGCCGCGATCCGCACACCGTGGTTCGGCTGGCCGTCGGCCCACGCCTGGACGATTCCGTCGATGTCCCAGGAGACGTGCCCGGCCAGGCAGTTGGAGTTGTAGCCCTTGGCCGCGGTGGACGTCACGGCGCCGGTCGAGGTGGTCGTCGGCTGCTCGGCCCAGGAGATGGCCGACGGGTCCCAGGCCGGGGTGATACGGCGTACCTGGTTGCCGGAGTTGGCGGTGCTGCACGTGGACGAGCAGTACGAGTACAGGCGCAGGTCGGTGTCGAGGACGTGCTTGCCTGCGTACTTCGCCACGTCGAACTTCAGGTAGGAGCGGGCCTTCTGGGTGCCGTTGTAGGTACCGGACTTCAGCTCGGTCGAGCCGCGCTGCGAGGTGAGGTAGTCGTCGTACTGGATCCAGGTGTCGGTCACCGGGCCGAGCAGGGAGTCGGTCGGGTCGATGGTGACCGGGTACTCCAGCTCGGTCGGCGAGGAACTCCTCGTCGGGCTCCAGGACCAGGACCTGGTCGCCGGTGTCCGCGTCCCGCTCGATCGTGACGTCGATGGCCGTGAGGTCCTCGGGCTCACCTGATGCGCGCTCCTCGCCCGAGCCCCACATCACCGGAAGCGGCGCGGTGGCCACGGTACGGCCGCCGCTGTCGCTCCAGCGCAGCCGTTCGTCGGCGGTCTCGTGCAGGGTGAGGCCGTCGGCCGAGATGGGCAACCGGTAGCTGCTGCGGCAGCCCTCCCTCACCGGTCAGCTGCAGCCCCCTCCGACCGGGCCCGGTCCACGAGCATCGCGATCAACTGCTCGTCCGACACCGCCCCCGCGGCCGGCTCCTGCAGGACTCGTCTCGACAACGGACTCACTCATCTGGCGTCTCTCCTTGATCAGCAGATCCGCCGTTGATTAGACGCTCCCCCGCGCCGGAGGTGCGTGCTCATGCGGTCAGTCGCTGGGCGAAGCAGCCGGTCAGGTGAGACGATGAACAGGCACATGAGGGACGGTCCGAAGACTCCAGGCAGAGGGAGGACCGGACATGGAGATCAAGCCTCAGGCCGTTGTCATCCCCAAAGAAACCGATCATCTGGAGCAGGGGAAATACGGCCCGATTTTCCCGAGGACTCCTGCGTGTTACGGGTTCACCATCGTCGCGCGGGTCAAGCCGGGCCATGCCGATGCCATGCGGGAGTACGGCTACGCGCTGGCGAAGGCACTGGAGCAGGATCCCTGTCTGCTGGCGCCGCTCAAGCTGCACTACCTGCGGTGGGTGCTGTTCGACGACGACACGCGTTTCATGTACCAGGGGATCTTCGACACCGACTTCGACAAGTACACCGAGGACGCGATCGCTCTGTTCTCGAAGGCCGGGGTGAGCACGGCGTTCGAGCACCTCGAAGGATTTCCCGAGGACTGGCGGACCAACCCGGAAGCGTTCGTCAGGTTTGTGCGCGAACACCACTGTCCGAGCTTCATCGAGTACGGAGAGTATCCGTATGTGACGGCGGACGAGATCAAAAAGGCTCTGCGTGTCAAGAGCGCGCTGTCGGAGATGCTCGACCAGATGCAGTGAGGCGACCGAGATGAGCGAGGCAAAGACCGCGCGGACGTACAACCAGAGGCACATTCCACGGCCGTACACCCCGGGCGGGCGGCGCGTGAGTGTCTACGTCTCGTGGAGCTATCCGGCCGAGGCCGGCCGGAACGCGGCCGAGCTGGACAACCGCTTCTCCACCATGACCGAGGTGCGGCGGGTGGCGTGGCCGGCCTACGAGGACCCGAAGTGGTCCGACCCGTACCGGTTCCAGCAGGGCATCGCAGGGTCGCTGGAGTTGTTCTTCTGGGCATGGGTGCCGTTCCAGGACTTCGTCGAGGAGGTCACCGGGCATCCCGTCCCCGTGTATCAGCGCATCGACCAGGCCGGTTTCCACACCCCGCTGGATGAGCGGGTACTCGGCGACACCGACATTCTGTTCGTGTTCGGACTGGACCACATGGTCACGGGGCAGGAGGCCCAGTCGGGGGAGATCGAGGCGCTGCGGGCCTTCCTGACCCGGGAGGACGCCTGCCTGGTTCTGGGGCCCCACCATGACGTCGGTGCGTCGGACGATCTATCGGTGCGTGACATGGAGTACCGGCACCACGGCGATCCCCTCGTACCTCGCCAGCAGCGGTTCGCCACGTACGTCAGGGACCTGATGAAGGGGCTGGGCGTGCCGGTGATGAACCGGTACGGGCTGCGCCCTGCCACCGGGGAGGACAACCGGATCGCCCCCCTGTCCACCGTCAGGGACCTGGACGAGAAGGGCTGGCTGCAAGGGGTGACGAACTTCAACTTCCACATGCATCTGCCGCACTACGCCGTGACGACGGATGAGCCGAAGGCCATCCACGTTCTGGCGCGGCAGCCGATCGACATGTCCCGGCCGCACCCGTTCACCGAGGAAGGCAACACCGAGTTCAACATGTTCCTGTGGATGCCTCCGGGCGGTGATCGGGCAGGCGACATCCTCCTCGCCGACTCGACGATCTTCAGCACGCTCTTCGGCGCCGACGAGAGCCTGCGGAATTTCTGGCGGAACCTCGTGTCCTGACCATGCCCGAGGAGGCCGGCAGTGAGTGCGCCCACCGAAGTGGAACTGGAGCTCGACGACATCCAGCGAGGGGTCCTCAGTCCCCGGCCGACGCCCTACGCGGCGACGTATACGGTCTTCCGGATCGACGACCGGGCGCGCGGGCGGGAGCTGATGCGAAGGCTGAGCGGGGCAGTGACCTCTGTCGCCGACCCGGTCAACTCGCTCGGGGAGACCTGGGTGAGTGTCGCCGTCACGTGCGCCGGGCTGGAGGCGCTCGGTGTGCCACGTTCGTCGCTGGACACCTTCGCGTGGGAGTTCCGTCAGGGGATGGCCGACCGCGCCAAGGCGCTGAGCGATGTCGGGGAGAGCAGCCCAGGGAACTGGGAACCACCGCTTGGCACCCGCGACGTCCATGTGGTGATCACGGCGGTCGCGCCCGCCCCCCTGCTCCTGGAGGCGGCTGTGGACCGTGCCCGGCCCGCCTACGAACGCCTGTCCGGTGTCACGGCCATCTGGCGGCAGGACTGCTATGCCCTGCCCACCGAGGCGGAGCACTTCGGCTATCGCGACGGTGTCAGTCACCCAGCCGTCGAAGGCAGTGGCATTCCGGGATCCAACCGGCTGGAAGTGCCCCTCAAGGCCGGCGAGTTCGTCCTCGGCTACCCGGACGAGATCGGCGGCGTCCAGACACCGCAGCCGACCGTGCTGGGACGCAACGGCAGTTACGCGGTCTTCCGCAAGCTCCACCAGAAAGTCGCCGAGTTCAGACGCTACCTGCGGGACAACTCCACCGGCCCTCAGGACGAAGAGCTGATCGCGGCGAAGATCATGGGCCGCTGGCGCAGTGGAGCCCCGCTGGCCCTTGCCCCGCAGTGCGACGACCCCGAACTCGGCGCGGATCCGTATCGCCGCAACACCTTCCTGTACGAGCGGGACGATCCAGCGGGCTTCACCACTCCAGGTGGCTGCCACATCCGCCGGGCCAACCCGCGCGATGCCTCGGTGGCCGGAGAAGTACGGCTTCACCGTATGATCCGTCGCGGCGCGGTCTACGGTCCGCCGCTGCCCGAAGGGGCCCTGGAGGACGACGGAGTGGACCGTGGCCTGATGTTCGCGTTCATCGGCGCACACCTGGGGCGGCAGTTCGAGTTCGTCCAGTCGGAATGGATGAACGACGGCGTCTTCTTCGGAGCCGGCAACACGAGGGATCCCGTTGCCGGCTCCGCCGAGCAGGAAGCCGGCTACACCATCCCCCGCCGACCACTGCGGCGACGCCTCGCCCCCCTGCCCCGGTTCGTCGTCACCCGCGGCGGCGAGTACTGCTTCCTGCCGAGCCTCACCGCCTTGCGCTGGCTCGGCGACCTTCAGGACTGACAGGGAGACGCGCGCTGCCGAAGTCCCGAGGACACGGACCCTTCCCAAGGGAAAACCCGATGGACACCCTGCACCTCGTGCTCAACGCCGTCACCGTCATCTTCATCGCGGCCACGATGTTCACTGCCGGCCTGGGAGCCACGACTCCGGCACTGCGGGCTGTCTTCAGCGACATCCCGCTGCTGTTGCTGGCGCTGATCACCAACATGGCGGTCGTTCCGCTGCTCGGCTGGGGCATCGCGGCGCTGTTCGGCCTGCCCTCCTCGGCGTTCATCGCGCTCGTCCTGGTCGCATCGTCCCCGGGCGGCCCCTTCGGGGCGAAACTCGCCATGGTGCAAAAGGGCAACGTCGTCGCGGGCGCGGCCATGCAGGTCCTGCTCGCCTCCATCGGCAGCCTGACCTTCGCCCCCACCGCCAACGCGATCCTCGGTGCCGCACACGTGGGCGCCAACGTCTCGCTCGACGTCGGGGCACTGGTGCGGACCGTGGCCCTCCTACAACTCGTTCCGTTCGCCATCGGACTGCTCATGCGCCGCTACGCCACGCCCACCGCACAGTCGTGGCTCCCCAAGGCGGCCGCCGTTTCCAACGTCACGTTCCTGGTCGTTCTCGCGGGCATGCTGCTCGGTAACTGGCGCGACGTCGTCGCGCTCTTCGGCTCCCTCGCCCTCCTCGCCGGATTCCTGCTGGCGGCCCTGTCCTTCGCCACCGGAACGCTGCTGGCAACCGGATCGACAGCGCGGCGCACCACCATGGGCGGCGTCGCCTCCGTACGCAACGCCGGCCCCGCCCTCGCCGCGATCGGCCTCGCCTTCGCCGACCAACCCGCCGTCCTGGGCGCACTCGCCGCAGTCCTGCTCAGCGGCCTGGCGGCTGCCCTTCCGATCGCCACGATCCTCAGTGGCTGGCGAAGTGCCTCAACGCCGCCGAGTCAATCCACCGGCGAAGCGATCACGCGAGGACAGACCCCATCAGCTCCGTGAAGCCGGCCTGGGCGCCCTGGCCGACCTGGGGTTCGTCGGGCGGGACGGCGACCCGGACAACCCGACTCAGCCGCTGACGCGACGCGGCAGACGATCAACCGGCAGATCAACCAGACGACCAGCGCGAGCACCCCTGCCGGAAGCGTCGTACGGATGGACTGCCTTGTCGGCACCCGGGCCGGCGCCCAGGGGATACCGCTCGACGCTCCGCATCGCACGTACCGCGACGACCAGCACAAGCCCGAGATGATCGTCGCCCTGACCCGGTTCCGGGCGCTGTGCGGCTTCCGCTCTCCGGAACAGTGCGCCGACCTCCTGGAGCTCCTCGATGTTCCCGACCCGAGGCCATATGCCGCGGTGCTTCACGCCCGCCCTGGCGAAGCCGCCCTCCGACAGGCCTTCACCGCGTTCCTGACACCGCCGACCGGTCTCCTCGCCGCCGTCACCGAGGCCGTCCGGCGCGCGTCCGCGGGCGGTGGGCCTTACGGGGCGGACCTCGCCGCGTACGCGGCCATCACTCACGCCCACCCGGACGATCCCGGCCTGCTGCCTGCCTGATGCCGAATCATGTGGAGCTGGAACCCGGGCAGGCGCTGTTCCTCGGTGCGGGCATCGCGCACGCCTATCTGTCCGGGCTCGGCGTGGAGGTCATGGCGAGTTCCGACAACGTCCTGCGCTGCGGGCTGACGCCGAAGCACGTGGATGCGGCCGAACTGCTGGAGATCGTCCAATTCAACGCGCTCCCGGTTCGAGCCCCCGCCGCGCGGTGGGACGCGGCGCCCGGGGAGCACCTGTACCCGGCTCGTGTCGACGACTTCAGACTCTCGCGGTTCCACCTCGTACGAACGGACGCGCCGCGCGCGCTCACCGCCGACGCGCCCCAGATCGTGCTGTGTGTCCGGGGTGACGCGACCGTCGCCTCGGAAAAGCGCTCGGTGGGGCTCGGTCCCGGCCGCGCTGTGTACGCTCCCGCAGGCGAAGGGCTCCGGCTCAGCGGAGAGGGGATGGTGTTCCGCGCCACGGCCGGACTCGCACACGCAACCCCTTGAGGACCCGGCCCGCACCCGCTGGGTCGTCACACCTCGACATGCCGCGATTCACGACGAATTCACCCGACGTAGCATCGAGGGCCTCGTCGTGCCTGCGCGTCCTGTCTATCTTCGTGATCGTTCCGGGAACGTGTACTCCACAAGGGACGCCCGGAATTGGCCAAGTACGCACGAAAGGAAAGTGCTTCATCATGAAGAAGTTCCGGAGACGACGGGGCCACCGTCCGGCCACCGCCGTCGGCGTCGCCGTGATCTCGGCCGGGCTGCTCCTCCCGCTCCTGGGAAGTCCCGCAGCAATCGCCGACTCCACCGCGGCGGCCCCGGTTCCTCACCCCGTTCAGTACGTGGACCCGCTCATCGGCACCAGCAACGGCGGCAACACCTACCCCGGCGCCAATGTGCCGTTCGGGATGATCGCCTGGTCGCCCACCAGCACCGCGGGCGACCAGACCAACACCGCCGCCGCCAACGGGTACTCCTACAACACCACCCGCCTGCGGGGCTTCTCCCTCACTCACGTCAACGGCGCGGGGTGTCACCCCGGAGCAGCCGGTGACGTGCCCATCATGCCGTTCGCCGGCAGCGTGGACTCCTCACCCACAGCCGACACCAAGGACGCGAAGTACGCGGCGAACTTCTCGCACGCCAACGAGACGGCCGAGCCGGGCCGTTACCGGGTGGGCCTCGACTCGGGTGTCACCACCGACCTGGCGGTCAGCGAGCGCGCCGGCGTGGCCGACTTCACCTTTCCCGCGGACAAGCCCGCCAGCCTGCTGTTCCGGGTCTCCAACTCCCTGAACGGCAGCGAGGACGCCCACGTCGACATCGACACCGCGAACAACAAGGTCACCGGCTGGGTGGAGACCGGCGCTTTCTGCGGCAGGCGCGCCAACGGCGGCACCCCCAACAACAATCGCAAGAGCTACTACCGCCTGTACTTCACCGCCGCCTTCGACCGCGGCTTCTCCGGCGTGGGGACCTGGCACGACGACCAGCTCTCCCCCGGGTCCACCAGCGCCGACGGTGGCGAGGGCTACCTGACCGGCGCCGACCGGGCAGGCCGGGGCTCCGGCGGTTACGTCTCCTTCGACACGGCGAATGACAACGATGTCCGCATGCGTATCGGCATCTCGTACGTCTCCCTGGCCGGTGCGGAGGCGAACCTGCGCGGTGAGATCGCCCCGACCGCGGGAGTCGAGGACGTGGCGAAGGCCGGGAAGGGTGCCTGGGACCGTGCACTGAAGTCCGTGAAGATCAGCGGGGGCGACGAGGATCGCCGTACCGCCTTCTACACCGCCCTTTACCACGCCCTGCAGCAGCCCAACCTGATCAGCGACCGCGACGGCACCTATGTGGGCATGGACCGCAAGGTCCAAGCCCTCGCCCGCGGCCAGAAGGCGCAGTACAGCAACTTCTCCGGCTGGGACCAGTACCGGGCCCAGGTGCAGCTCCTCGCCCTGCTCGAACCGCGCGTCGCGGGCGACTTCGCCCAGTCGCTGTACAACTTCGCGCAGCAGAACGACGGGATCTGGGACCGCTGGGTGCACATCAGCGGCGCCACCCACGTGATGACCGGCGACCCCTCGGCGGCCACCCTGGCGACGTTCTACGCGATGGGCGTGCGCAACTTCGACGTCCGGGGCGCCTTCGACTCCCTGTACCGCCAGGCCACCGTGCCGCACCCGTCCGGACTGTCTGACGCCGGCTGCCCGGGCCAGTGCGAGGGCAATCGTCCCAACCTCGCCCAGTACATGAAGTCCGGATACGCCGCCCAGGATCAGTGTCACTGCTGGGGCGGCGCCGCCGAGACGCTCGAGGACTCCGTCGCCGACGCGGCTCTCGCACAGTGGGCCCAGCAGCTGGGCCGTGACGAGGAGTACCGGACGCTGAGCGAACGCGGCGGTTACTGGCGGAACGTGTTCAACCCCGCGGCCACCCCGACCGCCGGCTACATCCAGGCCCGCAACGCCGACGGTTCCTGGGTGACCCCGTTCAACCCCGCTTCCAGTCTGGGCTTCGCCCAGGGCAGCGCCGCCACCTATGTGTGGATGGTGCCGCAGGACATCCAGGGACTCGCCACCGCCATGGGCGGACGCGACAAGGCAGCGGCCCGCCTGGACGACTTCTTCCACAAGCCCGACGGCTCCTGGTCCGTGCGGGGCGGCGACGCGCTGCGCTACGACCCCACCAACGAGCCGGGCATCCACGCTCCGTGGATGTACAACGCGCTCGGCAAGCCGTGGAAGACCCAGGAGACCGTCCGCCAGATCATCGACACCGTGTACGGGACCGGCCCGGCCGGCCTCCCCGGCAACGACGACCTCGGCACCATGTCGGCGTGGTACGTCTTCGCAGCGCTCGGTATCTACCCGAAGGCGCCGGGCTCGGCCGACCTGCTGCTGGGCGCTCCGGTCTTCCCGCACGCCGTCATCGCGGGCGCCGGCGACCGGGAGGAGATCACGATCGACGCTCCCAGGACATCCCACACCAACCTGTACGTGGACTCGGTGAGCCTCGACGACAGGAAGCACGAGTCCTCCTGGGTGGACGGCTCGTTCGTGCGCCGAGGCGGCTCCCTGTCGTTCGAGCTGAGCGACCGCGCCGACACCGGCTGGGCGACCGACCCGGGCACCCTGCCTCACTGACCCACTGATTCCATCCGGTGAGTTGACGGCCGCACATCTATCGATCGGAGGCCCAAGCATCGGTCGACGTCACGATCACACTGTGGCGTCGACCGATACGGGCTCAGGCGGGAGCGTCAGCAGCAGTCGGATCCGGAGGAAAAGAGTTTTTACGGCTCCGCACGTCCCAAGCAGGCGAGGAAACGGCTCTCAGGGACGTGCAGGACATCAAGCTCCTGCTCGACATGGACGCGATCGTCTCGCTCCTGCCGCCCGAGGCCCGGGACTCTCTGTTCCGGCGCCAGCCAAGATCCCGCAGTTTTGGCCAGGTGGGCTACTCCGACGGCGAGTTCGAGCGGCCGCTGTCCGCGGCCCGAGCCGACGTTGCCCAGATCCGCGACCGGACCAGGGCCCGAGAAAAACTCCTACGCCGGCACGGCGACGGGTGCGGTGACGGGAAAGCGGCCGTGCCCTCGGCGGGCAGCGGAGCCGCCCTGGGACGCTGACCTGCACTTTCTTCCGCTCAGCCGGATCACAGCACATCCCCGTCACGCCAGTCGAAGACCAGCTCGCCATCCGCCTCGACCGCGGACCACACGTACACGGCCCCCTCCTCCTCCCTCAGCCGCACCAACCCCTCGGGACCGAGCGCGCAGATCCGCCCGCCCCACAACCGCCAGCCGCGGGTCTCGTACAGCCGGGCTCCGTCGTCGGTCGCGGACAGCGCCCCGAACGCGTACGCACGCGCGATGACCCTCTCCAGCACGGCTATCACCCGACCGCCGATCCCGGCCCGCCGCACATCCCGCCGGACCGCCACCCCCTCGACATACCCGACCCGCACCCACCGCCCCCGATACCGCACCCGCCGCATCACCACGGCCCCGTGCCCGGCGAGCCCGCGCTCGTCGTGCGCGAGCACGTGCAGGCCTCCCAGGGTGTGGTCCCAGTCGTCATCACTGAAGTCGCCGTCGAAGGCGTCGTCCAACAGCCCGCGTATGGAACGGAGTTCGGCGGGGGTGAGATCGGCGGTGTGGGTGGTGCGGAGTGTGAGGGCCATCGGACCAGTATTCGCGACCGGTCCCGGCACAACGCCGCCCCGTTTCGGAGGGGTGTCCAGAGGGTTGCTCCCTCCCGGCGCCGCTGAAAGTCCGTCAACCGGCATAAGGGCCGGACATGGCCACAGCCACCACGTCCACCACCGCGGCCAGACGGCCGGACCGGAGCCCGCCGGCACCGACGAGGCGACCCTGACCGCCGTCCGGCTCGACCCGGAACCGATCCTGCGCGACGAGTGCAACGCCAGCGAGCACGACACCGAGCCCGACGACGCCCTGATCAACTCCGTCAAGGCCGTCGGCGTCCAGGACCCCCCATCATCGTCCGCCTCCGCCCGGACGGCACGTACGGCTCGTTCAAGGGCTGGCGGCGCACCCAGATCGCGCAGATCGCCAATGCCACCGCCGAGGCGGAAGACCACGAAAGGCGGCAGATCAAGGCGTACGTCCACGCCGACCTGGTCGGCCGGGACGCATGGACGCGGTTTTTGTCCCTGTCGGAAGGGACGACAAGGGCAGCTACCGGCTGTCCGAGGTCGAGGAGCAGGCCGTCGCCACGCACCGGGGCGAGGACGCCGATGGCGCCTCCGCGCCTGAGCCGCCCCCGGCCAGGCCTCACGCGCACGACGGCCGGGCACTGCGGTGCCCGGCGCCCAACCGCACTCGATCAAGACCCGGTTGGAGTCCGTCACGCCCACGTCCGGCCCTGCCGATCCTGCACAGCCGATCCAGGGAGACGCCCGGCACCCGCAAGGACGGCCCTTCGCCCCGTGTATGACGTCTGCGGATCCGGCGGCAGGCTGCAGGCGGCCCATGCGGCCACCATCCGCACGGGGCGCCTACAGACTGCGGCTGCCGAACGACACGCCGATCGAGTGTCTCTGCTCAGACGGCCGATCGGCTCCGGAGCGCTTGCTCCAGCCAGGCGCCCGCTGTCAGCAGCCGCTCGTCGTCGTCGGGACGTGCCACCAGTTGAACGCCCAGCGGCAGCCCGTCCGACGTGGCCAGACCCGGCACCGTCACCGCGGGCAACCCCATCGCCTGCCACGGCCGGCTGAAGACCGGTGAGCCGGTGGAGGCCAGACCGTACGGGGCCGGACCCGGCGCGGCGGGGGCAAGTATCGCCTCCACGCCGTCGAGGCACTCCCACAGCTCCCGCCGGGCAGCCGCCGCCCGGTCCAACGCGGCCAGGTAGTCGACCCGGCCCACCCGGTCACCGGTGATGAGCAGTTCCAGGAGTTGCGGGCTCAGCAACTTCGGCCGGGTGCGCTCAGCGGACAGCGACCGCGCCGCCTCGTAGGCCATCACCGTGGCGTGCGCCTCCGCGACGTCCGGCAGTGACGGCAGTCCGGACGGTGCCTCGACGATCCGGGCGCCGGCCTCGGCCGCCGTTCGTGCCGCCTGGTCGAGCGCCCGGTCCATCGCAGGGTCGGTCGGGCCGAGTCCGGTGTTCCGCCAGACCACCAGGGCGGGCGGACCGTCCGGTGCGGCGGGGCGCCGTGCCGGTGCGAGGAGCGCTGCCCGCAGCAGCGCCATGTCCCGGGTGCCGCGGGCCAGCAGGCCCAGCGTGTCCAGGGTGTGGCTCAGCCCCTTGATGCCGGTGAGCGGGAAGGTGCCTGGTGTCGCGGTGTACCCGGCGACGCCGCAATAGGAGGCCGGACGGATCACGAGCCGGCCGTCTGGGTGCCGAGCGCCGCGGGGACCATCGCACCGGCGACCGCCGCCGCCGATCCGCTGGAGGAGCCGCCCGGGGTGTGCTCGGGCCGGCGGGGGTTCGCCGTCTTCCCGGGGGAGAAGTACGCGAACTCCGTGGTGACCGTCTTGCCCAGCACGATCGCCCCGGCTCTGCGCAGCCGCCGGACCACCCACGCGTGTCTCGGCACTGCCGAGGACCGGTCCCGAACGGGCGGGGCGCCATTGACCGCCACGGGGCCGCCGTCACTCCCCAACGGCTGGTGGTCCGGTGCTGCTGCTCTTGAAGCCATCAGGCCGTGGCAGTCGCGGCCGGGCCGTCACCCAGCGTTCGACCGGGGCGAACGTACAACTGGCCGTGACCTCCTGCGAGATGCCAGGCCCATTGGGACGAGGGCAAGGAGGGAAGAGACGATGCACCGCATGGTGAAACCACTCACCATCGCCACGACGGCCAGCCTCATCGTCGTCATCACAGCGACCGTGGCCGGGGCCACCAGCGGTGGCTGATGGCGCGAGGGCGTGCTCCGTAGGACACCCCCAGCGCCGACAGGAGGCACCTGGCGCGACCGGGGTGCCGGTGTGCACCCCGGCGTCCCGGCCGCGCGCACAGGGCGTGCGGACCGTCAGAGCAGCGAGTACAGCAGTTTGTTCGGCGATCCGGTGCGGGGGTTCTGTACCTTGCCGCTGGTCGCCCCGTTCACCAGGGCGTCCCGCACCTGCTGCGGTGTCGCTGTCGGGTGGGTCGCCAGATACAGGGCCGTGACCCCCACGGTATGCGGAGTCGCCATCGACGTACCGCTGATGGTGTTGGTCGCGGTGTCGCTCGTGCTCCACGACGAGGTGATGCTCACGCCCGGGGCGAAGAGATCCAGGCAGGTGCCGTAGTTGGACCAGGAAGCCCGGGTGTCGGTGCTGTCGGTCGCGCCGACCGTGATGGCCTCGGGGACCCGGGCCGGCGAGGTGGTGCAGGCGTCCTGCGGCATGCCGAGGAAGTTGCCGTTGCCCGCGGCGATCGAGTACGTCACGCCCGAGGCGATGGACCTCTTCACCGCGTTGTCGAGCGTGGTGTCCGCGCCGCCGCCCAGGCTCATGTTCGCCACGGCGGGCTTCACGGCGTGCGCCGTGACCCAGTCGACGCCCGCTACGACACCAGCGGTCGTGCCGGAGCCGTTGCAGTCGAGCACCCGCACGGCGACCAGTGAGATGCCCTTGGCGACCCCGTAGGTCTTTCCGCCGACCGTGCCCGCGACATGGGTGCCGTGGCCGTTGCAGTCCTGCCCGTTCTGGCCGCCGCCGACGGTGTCCGCCCCGACACTGGCGCGCCCGCCGAACTCGCTGTGCGAGGTGCGGATTCCGGTGTCGATGATGTACGCGGTGACGTTCGACGCGGTCGTGTTGTACGTGTACGTCGTGTTCAGCGGCAGGTCGCGCTGGTCGATCCGGTCGAGACCCCAGGTCGCGTTCTGCTGGGTGTCGGTGATCCGGAGAGTCTGGTTCTGCTGGACGTACGCGACCTTCGGATCCCGGGCGAGCGAAGCGGCCTCGGAGCGCGACAGCTTCGCCGAGAAGCCCTTCAGGGCGCTGCGGTAGACGTGCCCGAGGGTGCCGTGGTGGTCCCGTGTGAGGGAACGGGCCGTGTCGGCGGGCTGGTTCGTGGCGCCTTCCTTCAGGACGACGATCCAGCTGTCGGAGATCGCAGTGGACTGCGGGGCGAGTCGCAGATCGGCGTGGGGGGAGCTGTGGGCCGGGGTGCCGCCCAGCTGGAACCCGACCACGAGCAATGCGGCGGGTAGGAGGGCGCCTAGACGGCGGAGGGTGGCGCGCATATGCGGTGCACCTGACCTTTCACTGTCCGGATCGCGGGCAATTGCGGGGTTGTGCGGTGCGCGTGGGCACTCATGCGGCGCCCGTCCTATTCATGGCATGTTCAAGTCAATGTCAAACATGCGTGAAGGAACCTGCTGTATCAGGAGAGTTGGGGCCGGTCCGCTCGCGCAGGCCGAGGACAAGGGGCGCCCATTTTCGCGAGATGCAGAGCGTCGGGGCAGTGCAGATGCGCGCTGCGTGCGGCAGCGACGGTGAGCGGGCCGATGCAGAATCCCTCGTCGGCCGGCTGCGGGCGGAGCACGCCGTCCAGGCGCACGTCCTCGTCCAAGGCCTTCCGCGAACGCGGTGGCATGCACTGCCTGGCCTGCGACGGCGACCTCCCTTTCACGCTGTGTGATGTCTAGTCGCACAACGGGTCAGGAGGTCGCCGGTGTCGAGTATTGCCGCTGGAGCCGCTCGCCGGGAGGCGCTTTGCGAACTGCCGTCCTTTCGGATGGAGTTGTAGGCGGCGATGCCGCGCCGTGCCGATGCGTTGTTCGAGTTGACAGACGGTGCGCCACGAAGCGCTGATGTTCCGGATGGGGGTGAAAGACCGCCCATCGTTCCGCCGTCGTAGCGGCGGGACGAAGCTGGAGGGAGTCTGCCCCGGGGATCGCCGGGGAGGACGGAAGCAACCTCGACAAAGTTGCGACGGTCCAGAACTACCGGATGGGCAGGGCGCGGTGAGCAAGACGGGAAGGTATTTACACCTCTTGACAGCTCGCCAGCTCTAACGCGGTGGATTTGGGCCGGTTCGCGGTGCGCACCCATTCTCTTCCGAGGGTGGGGAACTTCTGATTGGGTCTCGTCTGTCTGAATCAGGAGGCCACGTCGAATTGCCTACGACAGTAGACGTGGCGATACCGCAGGGGTAGAGCCGGGTGCCTAACCCGTCGACCGGACAGCAGTGAACGACCGACGCGGCGCTCGCCGCGGCGCAGGCGGGTCCGCGGTCCGGCAGGCGTGAAGCGGCACCTCCCGGCAGGGCGGCGGTCCCCCTGGCTCCGGACCGAAGCGTCGGTGCGAAGCCAGGGGAGAGCCGGACCGCCGGGAGGTGCCGCGGGCCGTCCGCTCCGTCAGACGCCGGGGCCGTCGGAAGGCAGCGTGACGCGCTCCGGGATGGCGTCGTAGACGCCCGTGTCGAGGGAGTTCACCGAGCCGTCCGCGACGGCGTCGACCAGGCCGCCGAGCCCGGTCTCAACCATCTTGGCCAGCATGCCGTTGCGCTTCATGCCGTCGTACTGGGTCTGCGAGGACGTCTCGAAGAGAATCGCCGCAGAGCCGCGCAGCTGGTACGAACCGAGCGCGGTGCCCGGCAGGTTGGTGGACTGGGGGTAGAGGGTCAGGTCGCCGTAGGAGGACTTGCCCCGCTCCTGGAGCGCCTGGTAGACGGCGACGTTGGCCCGCTTGGAGGCGTCCATGTCGAACTTGGGCCAGTTGCCGAACTCGGCCGGGTCGTCGATGAACTTGGCCGAGATGGACAGCGGCGACATGCTCTCCATGTCAGCGGTGGCGTAGCAGGACCACTGGTTGTGCAGGTCGACGAAGTAGTCGACGGTGCCGAACTCCTGCTCCAGCGAACGGTAGACATCGCGGGAGGTCTGCGCCTCGGGGGTGATGTACCAGCCGGTGTCGGCGCTGTTGCCCGGGAAGTCCTCGGCGGCGGGAACGTAGTCCAGGTTCGGGTGGAAGTCACGGTTGATGTCGAAACCGCCGACCCGGGAGTTGTAGTTCCACGACGGGGACGCACCCGCCAGCTGCGGGAAGTCGGCGACGACCTCGTCCCAGGTCATGTCGTTCTGCCGCTGGTCGAGCTCGCCTCCGTCGACGTTCAGCCGGGGGATGACCACCACGGTGACGTTCTCCCGCAGCTTCTTGGCCGCCGGGCTGTCGGAGCCCCACTGCTTGAGCAGCTCCAGGGCCGCCTCGGTGCCGTGCATCTCATTGCCGTGGATCTGCGTCTGCACGTACACGACCTTGTCGCCCTCGCCGACACGCGCGGTGTGGATGGCGCGGCCCTGGTTGGAGTACCCGGCCACCTCCACGTCGACGGTGCCGCCGGTGCTGGTCTCCAGCTGCTGGAGAGCGGTGGTCAGTTGCGCGTAGTCGACGAAGCCTTCGTTGCCGGATCCGGAGGCCTCGGTGCCGCAGTGGGACACCGGCGGGATCGCGCCGTCGGCGGCGTTGGCGGCGACGGTGGAGAGGCCGGCGATCAGGGCCGTGCTCGCCAGTGTGGCGACCCAACTTCGAGCGGACATTCACTGCTCCTCAGGCGTCGTAAGGCACTTCCGAGGGGGGGCGTGCGCCACTCTAGGCGGCCGAGAGACATCTGTGAACGGGGCCTTACTCCTGTCGCATACGTGCCCGGCCCGGCGGGCGGCCGTCCTGCCTGCAACTGCCATACACTTCGCGATATTTTCTCGCCAAATGCTCTCATCTGCAGTAACGCCGATTGAACGCAAGGGCATTGACGGGTGGCACGAGTGATCATGGCCCCTTACGCTGGCCCGCGGATCGGACAGGCTTGTGGACCTTTCACGGTGCTCATAGGCCCGCCCGCCGACAGGCGCTGCTCGCGACACCAGGGAGAAACACATGCGTAGGTCCAGTGCTTTCACCAGATCCGCCCGTACTACCACCGCCGCCCTCACCAGCGCACTCCTGCTGACCGGCGCCCTGTTCACCGGCACCGCCGCTGCGGTCGGGGAAGGCCCCAACTACCAGGGCAACGAGACGATCAACACCTCGATCCTGTCCACCTACGACGACGTGGTCGGCTTCCTGAAGGACCAGGACGCCAAGCAGGACGCCATGGAGCTCGAGGTGATCGGGCAGACCGTCAAGGGCCGCGACATCCACCTGGTCAAGTACGTCAGCGACCCGGACAACCCGACGATCCTGTACCTGGCGCAGCAGCACGGCAACGAGCAGCTGACCACCGAGGCCATGCTGCACACCATCAAGTCCCTCGGCTCGCCGTCCAAGGCCTCGCTGCTCAAAAACGTGAACATCCTCTTCATCCCGATGTTCAACGCCGACGGCGCAATGGGCGACGTGAACTTCCCCCTCGACGGCTACCTCGCCAAAGGCGAACGCCACCTGACCCGCTACAACGCCAACGAGGTCGACCTCAACCGCGACCACGTGGCCAAGGCGCAGCCCGAGACGCAGGCCCTGCACAAGAACGTGCTGCGCGCCTACGACGTGGACTACGCGATCGACCTGCACCACCAGGGCACCCAGTCCCGCGTGAACGGGGATCTGGTGTCCGGTTCGATCCTGTACCCGACGACCCCGGACGTCTCGCCCGAACTGGTCGAGAAGTCCAAGCGGCTCGGCTCCGTGGTGTACCACAACGTCGACCGAACCGGCTGGGGCCACATCGGCCGGTACGACGGGGGCTCGGCCAACACCATCGGCCGTAACGGCATGGCGGCCGAGTACGGCATCGCCACGCTGCTGTTCGAGATGCGCGGGATGAGCGACCACGAGTACGCACCGTATGTACTCGGCCAGAAGTCCAACGGCTACCTGATCAGGCAGTCGGTGCTCACCATGGAGGCCACTATCCAGGCGGTCGCCGACGGCTCGATCGACCGGGCGGACACCTCCTTCTGGAACACTCTTCCCCAGCAGTGCAGCACCTGCTGACGACGGCACCACCGCGGTGAGCCCCCGGGTCACCGCCCCTCGGAGGGCGGTGACCCGGGGGCTCCGCTGCCTGGCAGGCTCTCTACGGGGGAGCGGTGTCCCACCAGGCGTCACGGTTGATGACCTGCCGGTCCACCACACGCGGCCGGCCCGTCGCAGCTCACGGTATCAGCGCAGCGAGTAACTCCCACTCCCGGTCGGTGAGTTCATGGCGGCCTGTCACAGCAACCATGATCCACCATTCGATGATCTTTGAAGCCGGACCCTACTGGGCCCGGTTGAGGGCGATCTGCAGTGCCTTGATGGTGGCAGGACCGAAGCCGCCGTCCACGGTCAGTCCGGCGCCGGTCATCTTGTTGACATGCCCCGCCATGCTCAGGCCGTGGCGGCGTTGTGCCTCGGACGGCACCCACGTCGGGTCCTCGGTGCCGAAGACGGCGTCGGCGTTCTCCTCACAGGTCAGGTACGTCCCCCAGGGGGTCATGCCGCCATGGCTGTTGCCCAGCGTCCCAAGTGGCGCGGCCCCGGTGCGCAACAGCGGGTGATCCACGGGCACCGGCCCGGAGAAGGCCACTGGAGTGGCGCCGGTGACACGGAAGTTGCGCGCCGAGTCAACGATCCGCCAGCCGCCGTCCGGCGGACCCCCACCACCGTGACTCCCTGAGCGGCGAGTGCCTTGGCCGCTTGCTCGGAAGTCGCCGCGGCGCCCCCGTCGGTGTGCAGCAGTGCCGGGTCGGCGGACTCGTGCCCGATGACCAGCAGACCGTGGCCCTCCCCCTCGGGACGGAAGGCGAGGCCACTGTGCCCGCCACGGGCGCCGCGCCCTTCCGCCGGCCGTCGGCGGGCCTGGCGCTGCGCAGGCCGAAGGCGGAGGCCGTCGCCCCCAGCACCATGGCCACCGGGACGATGAGCGCGGTGCGGTAGGCGTCCAGCACATGCCCGGTGAGCCATTGGCGTCGGCCGCGGCGATCCCGTACACCGCGGTCGCAGCAGAGATCCCGACCGCCGAGCCGAACTGGGTGAACGTGTACAGGAGCCCGCGGCCAGGCCCTGCTCCTCCTTGGCCACGCTGTCGGTCGCCGCGATGGTGAGCGAACCGTAGGCGAGGGCGAAGGCGGTGCCCGTGATGATCACGGCTCGGGAACATCGCCGCGTATGACCAGTCCCTCTCGACGGGCAGGAAGAGCCCGTAGGCCACGATCGCCAGCAGGAAGCCGTCGAAGATCACCCGGCTGGTGCCGTAGCGGTTCACCAGGCGCGGGGTGGGGTGGGCGCCAGCACGGCGTCGCAGCCCATGACGATCAGTGCGATCGCGGCCTGCAGGGAGGACCAGCCGCGCGGCTCCTGCAGGTAGAGCGTGACGATGAACTGGAAGCCGAAGAACGCGCCCAGAAAGAGCAGCGTGCCGAGGTCGGCCCGCACCATCGCGGCCTTGCGGAAGATTCCCAGCCGGACGAGCGGCGCTTCGGCGCCGTTCGATCACCATGAACGCCACCAGCGTCAGCCCGGCGGCGAGCGCGCCGAGGGTCAGCCCCAGCCCTTCACCGCGCTGCTCGAGCCGAACGGTGCCGTAGGCGAACAGCAGCATCGCGGCGGCGGCGCTGGCCGCGCCGACCAGGTCGTAGCCGGGCCACGACCAGCATCCAGCCGTCGATCGCGAAGCCGCCCAGCATCGAGAAGACCAGGAAGACGCCCAGCCAGGTGAGGAGCATCCGCCGCCTGCCCAGCAGACCGGCGCTGCGGCCGCCGAGCAGGGTGAAACCGGCGTAGCCGAGCACGTAGCCGCTCAGCGCCGACGCCGCGGTGCCGGTGGTCAGGCCGAGGTCCGCGCGCATGGTGGGAACGGCAACGGCCAGCATGGCGACGTCGCTGCCCTCGAGGAAGACCGTGCCGCACAGCAGCAGGGCCCGGCCTCGTCCGCTCTTACGGGCCGCGGGATGGTGGACACGGATGCGCTCCTCACTCGTTGAGCCGCTTGGACACCTCCGGGTCATGAGCAGCGGACGCTGTCCGTCGCGCAAGCCGCGCGAGCCCAGCCACGTCGCCCGTGCCCGCACGTCGAACCATCCGTCCCGGGGCACGATCGCCATGGCCGCGACCGTACCGAGCAGCCGGCAACCGAGGCCACACCCTGTGTCTGTCCCCGCAGGGTCGCGTGGGCGGCCAGCGCAGAGGTTGAAGAGCGAGAGAGCGCCAGAAGTCTCAGCCGTCTGGGAACGGTCACCCGGGGCCGTGAGTGGTGCCTGCACCTGCGGTGGTGCCCGGGAGGGTGTAAGGAGAAAATATGCGCCTGCGGCAGCGGTTTTCACACCGCCCTCGTTCACGGCAGGCCGGTGACGCTCTGCTGGCGCTGCCGCTGGGTCTGATCGTGGCGATCGTGCTGGTCGACGTGCTGGCCCCACATGGCTTGCCGCTGGGCCCATCGCTACTGATCGTGGCGCCCGCACTCACAGCGTCCTTCGCCTCCACCCTCGTCACCGGGGCGATTGCTGCCCTGACTGTGGTGGGCATGCTCGTCATCGGTCTTCAAAGCGGCCACCTGCTGGGCGGCACGATGTCTTTCGGCTCGCAGTTCATCGCCCTGCTGGTGGTATCGGTGATCGTCACCGTCTTCCGATATCTGCGCGAGCGGCACGCCCGTGAGCTGGCGTTGGTGCGGATGGTGTCGGAGGCCACGCAGCGGGTGGTGCTGCGGCCGCTGCCGCGGCGGATCGGTCCGCTGCGGGTGGGATCGGTGTATATGGCAGCGCAGGAGGAGTCCTTGATCGGCGGCGACTTGTACGCGGCCGTCCGCACTCCCACGAGTACCCGACTGATCATCGGCGATGTGATGGGCAAGGGCCTGACCGCTATCAGCGACGCCGCCCTGCTGCTGGGAGCCTTCCGGGAAGGCGCGCACCGCCAGGCCACCCTGCCCGACCTCGCGTCCTACCTGGACCACAGCGTGTACTGGAACGTGACCGACTCCACCGAGGCGGGGACGGCCGGGGAGTCTTTCATCACCGCCGCCATCCTCGACATCCCCGACGTGCTGCCGCAGGTGAACATGGTCACCTGCGGGCATCCGCCCCCCGTGCTGCTGCACGGCCGGAATGTCTCCACACTGCACGCCGCCTGCCCCGCGCCGCCGCTGGGACTGGGCGCACTGGCCGGCCACCGCTACCGCGTCGACACCTTCGCGCTCGAACCCGGAGACACGCTGCTGCTGCACACCGACGGGGTGACCGAGGCACGGGATGCCCGGGGCGCCTTCTACCCACTGGCCGAACGCGCCGGCTCCTGGGGCCACCACAGCCCCTCCGCGCTGGTCCATCACCTGCGCACCGACTTGCTCGCCCACGCCGGCGGACACCTGGCCGACGACGCGGCCATGGTTGCCGTCCAACGCAGCCGTCGGCCAGTGTCCACCGAGGCAGCCGACCGCCCACCTGCTCGGCCCGCCATTGAAGGCGACCAGGCACCCGACTCGGAGACCATGTCCGATCCCGGCATCACACGTTGAGCGGTTCGATGCGGATCAGTCGGCTTGCCGCTTCGGCGGACTGGACGCTGGTCAGATCCGCAGTACCCATACGGCTGCGGCCAGGCTCACTACCACGATCGGCAGAATCACCGCCTCGGCACGGCTCATCCAGCGATCTATCCCGCACCGCATGCACGAGGAACCGATCCGTGAACGGAGTCGCACCTTTGGTGCAGCATTGGCTACGGAGAGTTCCTAGCAATCACTACCGAAAGCACGTTGAGGGCGGCGCCGAACGACGGGTGCTCGAGGACGACGTACACGGTGCCGCAGCCAACTTGGACAGAATCCCCAGCCAGCCCGGGATTTTTTTCTGGTCTTGTGGTAGAGCTTCGTGCCCCCGGCGGCCCCCGCTTCTGCGGCCGGGCGCCGCAGCCACCCGTTGAGCGCAGCCTTCGCTTCAAGCCGAGCCCATCGTCGAGGGCCGAACCTGGGCGGCAACCTCGAGATCCTCTCCTGGCTGCTGATGGCCGACCGCGAGATCGAACGCGACCTCACCGCGTACCAGGGCGGCGTGCTGATCCTGGAAACCTCCGAGGAGATGCCGAACGGGAGGAAGTCTTGCGGATCCTGCGCAACATGGGTGAGCGGGGCCTGCTGGCCCGCTTCCCTGCCCTGCTGAGGGGCTGGGCCAAGGCATGGTCCTTCCAGCAGCCAAATAGCCCTGAGGCCAGGCGGCGTTACGCCGCCGAGCAGCGCGAGGCGGTGCTGCGCGCGCTAGGAGCGTGTCTCAGTAACCGGCAACCCGCCTGCGGTTCGTGATCATTCATGCAGGATGATGTTGGTATGGGTGGTGGCGATGGGTTGTT
>NZ_JBIAXG010000033.1:38461-110864 GCF_042896465.1 Streptomyces sp. NPDC001292 | reverse complement strand
AGCCCGATCCTCTACTACGGCGACGAGATCGGCATGGGCGACAACATCTGGCTCGGCGACCGCGACGCCGTGCGCACCCCCATGCAGTGGACCCCCGACCGCAACGCCGGCTTCTCCTCCTGCGACCCCGGCCGCCTCTACCTGCCCACGATCATGGACCCGGTCTACGGCTACCAGGTCACCAACGTCGAAGCGTCGATGTCCTCACCCTCGTCGCTGCTGCACTGGACCCGCCGCATGATCGAGATCCGCAAACAGAACCGCGCCTTCGGACTCGGCTCCTTCACCGAACTGCCGTCCTCCAACCCCGCGGTCATCGCCTTCCTGCGGGAGTACGAGGACGACCTGGTCCTGTGCGTCCACAACTTCTCCCGCTTCGCCCAGCCCACCGAACTCGACCTGAGCGCCTTCCACGGGCGGCATCCGGTCGAGCTGTTCGGCGGTGTGCGCTTTCCGGCCATCGGGGAGCTGCCGTACCTGCTGACTTTGGCGGGGCACGGCTTCTACTGGTTCCGTCTGCGCCGGGACGCCTCCGTCTAGGGTCTTTCGTCTGGATCAGCCCGGCGTGATCCAAACGAAGGACCCAGGGTTCGTCCGGTACCCGGGGCGGGGCGGGCGTTTCCTCCGCCCCGCCCGTGGGCACGCGTCAGTCACACCCGACCAGCGATTGGACGCGACGCCATGTCGGAAGCCATGTCGCAAGCCGTCACACGCTCTGTCACCACCGGAAGCCCCGGTCTCCTCGCGTCACTGGACCCGCTGCTGCGGGAGTGGCTGCCGCGGCAGCGCTGGTTCGCGGGCAAGGGTCGTCCGGTGACGGGCTTCTCGCTGGTCGCCGTCACCGAGCTGCTGCCGGGCGACCGGAAGCTGGGCCTGTACCACCTGCTCGTACGCGCCCACCAGCCGCTCGCCCCCGTGCACGGCACGGTCCCGCACCCCGGTGACTGCTACCAGCTGCTCATAGGCGTCCGCGAGGCGCTGCCCCCACGGCTGGCGCCCGCGCTGATCGGCCACGTGCACGAGGGCCCGCTCGCCGGACGCACGGTGTACGACGCCCTGTACGACCCCCGGCCCGCCGAGGTGATCCTGGAGGCACTGCGCACCCGGGCCCGCATCGGCGGGCTGCGTTTCGAACGGCGGGACGAGATACGCCCCGACCTGGTCCCCCGCGTGGTCACCGCCGAGCAGTCCAACTCGTCGGTGATCTACGGCGATACGTTCATCCTGAAACTGCTGCGCCGGGTGGTACCCGGAGTCAACCCCGACCTGGAGCTGCCGCTGGCCCTGGCCAAGGAGGGCTGCTCGCGGGTGCCGCCGCCGACGGCGTGGATGACGGCGGAGCTGGACGGCGAGTCGTACGTGCTCGGAGTGCTCCAGCCCTTCGTGCAGGGCGCCTCGGACGGCTGGGAGCTGGCACTGCGCGAGCTGGCCAAGGGCGAGGACTTCAGCGCCGAGGCGCGCGCGCTGGGCCGCGCCACCGCCGAGGTGCACACCGCGCTGGCCCGCGCGCTGCCCACGGTCACACTCGGCCACATGCAGCTCGAGTCCCTGGTGCACGGCATGACCGAACGCCTGGGGTCGGCCGCGCAGGCGGTGCCCGCGCTCGGGCCGTACGTCCCGGGCCTGCGCTCCGCGTTCGAGGCGCTGGCCGATCTTGCGGCCGAGGGCCACACCTGGACCGCCCAGCGCATCCACGGCGACCTCCACCTCGGGCAGTGCCTGCGCTCCCCCTCCGGCCAGTGGTGGCTGATCGACTTCGAGGGCGAGCCGGCGAAACCGCTGGCCGAGCGGCGGATGGCCCAGCCCGTGGTGCGCGACGTGGCCGGGATGCTGCGCTCCTTCGACTACGCGGCGCACTCGGCGGGCGGCCCGCCGGCACCGGAGTGGGCCGCGGCCTGCCGCGCCGCGTACTGCACCGGCTACGCCGAGGTCGGCGGCAGCGACCCGCGCACCGACCCCGTCCTGCTGCGCGCCTACGAGACGGACAAGGCGATCTACGAGGTCCTCTACGAGGCCAGGCACCGCCCCGACTGGCTCCCGGTACCGATGTCCGCGGTACACCGCCTGGCCGCTTCGGACACGACCTGATCCCCCTCCCCGTCTCCCCCGTCCACCGCACCCGACCTGCGCCGAGGAGGCTCCGCCCGTGACCCCCCGCACACCGTCCAGCGGTTCGGATCCGAAGAACACGGCCGAGGCCGCGGGCCAAGGCCGGCCGACGCCGGCGAAGAAGAGCGCCGCCCGGAAGACGGCGAAAGCCGCGCAGAGCGCGCAGAAGGCCACGCAATCCCCGGCAGCACCGGAGAAGACCACCGCGAAGAAGGCAGCCGCGAAGAAGGCCACGGCCAGGACGGCGGTGGCGAAGAAGACGACAGCCAAGAAGACGACCGCGAAGAAGACGGTGGCGAAAAAGACGGCCGCCAAGGCGACGGCCCCGAAGGCCGCAGCCGCCGGGGCCGCCGCCAGGAGGGCCGGCAAGAAGGCACCGGCGGCGCAAAAGGCACCGGCCACGACGGCGGCGGCCGGGTCAGCGGCAGCCCCGTCGGCGGTGGGCGGACCCGCGGCGCCGGAGCCCATGGCCGCCTGGCGCCCGGAGGGCGCCGACCTGGTCGCCGCCGGAGCCGGTGACCGGGAACGGTTGCTCGCCGGAACGCATCACGATCCGCATTCCGTCCTCGGGGCGCACCCGGTGCCCGGTGGAGTCGCCTTCCGGGTGTTCCGGCCGTACGCGCTGGGCGTGACCGTGGTCGCCGGGGAGCAGCGGACCGGGCTGCACGACGACGGGCAGGGGTTCTTCTCGGGGGTGCTGCCGCTGCCGGAGGTGCCCGCGTACCGGCTGGAGGTGGAGTACGCGGGGACGGTGCAGCACACCGAGGACGCCTACAGTTTCCTGCCCACGCTGGGCGAGTTCGATCTGCACCTGATCGGCGAGGGCCGGCACGAGCGGCTGTGGCAGGCGCTCGGGGCCCGTCCGATGACCCACGGGGGCGTGACCGGGACCCGGTTCGCGGTGTGGGCGCCCAATGCCCGGGGGGTGCGCGTCGCCGGTGGCTTCAACTTCTGGGACGGCACCGGGTACCCGATGCGCTCGCTCGGCGCCACGGGCGTATGGGAGCTGTTCGTGCCCGGGATCGGCGAGGGCGAGCTGTACAAGTTCGAGATCACCCGGCCGGACGGCTCCAGGACCCTGCGTGCCGACCCGCTGGCCCGCCGTACCGAGGTGCCGCCCGCCACGTCGTCCATCGTGCACGCCTCGCACCACGAGTGGGGCGACGCGGAGTGGATGGCGCGCCGCGCCCAACGTCCGGCGCACGAGGCCCCGTTCTCGGTGTACGAGGTCCACCTTCCGTCCTGGCGACCAGGGCTGACGTATCGCCAGCTCGCCGAACGGCTTCCGGCCTACGTCAAGGACCTCGGCTTCACCCACGTGGAGCTGATGCCGGTCGCCGAGCATCCCTTCGGCGGCTCCTGGGGCTACCAGGTCACCGGCTTCTACGCGCCCACCGCGCGCCTGGGCACCCCGGACGACTTCAAGTTCCTGGTCGACGCCCTCCACCAGGCGGGCATCGGGGTCCTGATGGACTGGGTGCCGGCGCACTTCCCGCGCGACGAGTGGGCCCTGGCCGAGTTCGACGGCCGGCCCCTGTACGAGCACGCGGACCCGCTGCGGGCCGCGCATCCGGACTGGGGCACCCTGGAGTTCGACTTCGGCCGCCGCGAGGTGCGCAATTTCCTGGTCGCCAACGCCCTTTTCTGGTGCGAGGAGTTCCACATCGACGGCCTGCGCGTGGACGCGGTCGCCTCCATGCTCTACCTGGACTACTCGCGCGAGCCGGGCCAGTGGACGCCGAACGAGCACGGCGGCCGGGAGAACCTGGACGCGGTGGCGTTCCTCCAGGAGATGAACGCGACCGTGTACCGCAGGGTGCCGGGCGTGGTCACCGTCGCGGAGGAGTCCACGGCCTGGGACGGCGTCACCCGCGCGACCCACCACCGGGGTCCGAGCGGCTTCGGCGGCCTGGGTTTCGGGCTGAAGTGGAACATGGGCTGGATGCACGACTCGCTCCAGTACATGAGCCGCGACCCCATCCACCGCAAGTACCACCACGGTGAGATGACGTTCTCGATGGTGTACGCCTACAGCGAGAACTACGTGCTGCCGATCTCGCACGACGAGGTGGTGCACGGAAAGCGTTCGCTGGTGTCGAAGATGCCCGGCGACTGGTGGCAGCAGCGGGCGAACCTGCGTGCCTACCTGGGCTTCATGTGGTCCCACCCGGGCAAGCAACTGCTGTTCATGGGGCAGGAGTTCGCGCAAGGCGCCGAGTGGTCGGAGACGCGTGGCCCGGACTGGTGGCTGCTCGACCCGAACTACGGTGCCGCGGCCGACCACCGGGGGGTGCTGGACCTGGTCCGCGACCTCAACACCGTCTACCGGGCCACGCCCGCCCTGTGGACGCGCGACGTCCACCCCGACGGCTTCCAGTGGATCACCGGGGACGCGGCGGACGACAACGTCTTCGCCTTCCTGCGCTACGACACCGACGGCACCCCGCTGCTGGCGGTGTCCCACTTCGCCCCGGTCGTCCGCCCCGACTACCGCATCGGCGTCCCCGACGACGTGCCCGCCTGGCTGGAGGTCCTCAACACCGACGCGGCCCGCTACGGCGGCAGCGACGTCGTCCATCCGCACCCGGTCAAGCCGGAGCCCCAGGGGCGGCACGGCCGCCCGGCGAGCATCCGCCTGACCCTGCCACCGCTGGCCACGATCTGGCTGCGCCCGGCCTGAGGGGCCGGCCGCTACCACGGGGTGCAGGCCGGCCGCTCCCACGAGTGGGGCCGGCCGCTCCCACGGGTGCGGGCCGGAGCGAGGAGCCCGGACCCACACCGATCGGCGGGCTGCCCGGGGCCGGGAGCGGCAGCCCCGCGGACGCGGCCGCTACTGCGCGAGCGCCTCCGCCAGGGCCCGGGGCAGTGCGCCCGTGTGCAGCACGCCCAGCCGCTGTGTGGCGCGGGTCAGGGCCACGTACAGGTCGCTCGTGCCGTAGCGGGCGGGTTCGACCACCAGGACGGAGTCGAACTCCAGCCCCTTGGCCTGGCGCGGATCGAGGAGGACGACCGTCCGGGTCAGGTCGGGCTCGGCACCGGCCGTGACGCCCTCAAGCCGGGTGGCCAGCCGCCGGTGCAGGTCGCGCGGGGCGATCACGGCGAGCCGGCCCTCCGCCGGGGTGAGTTCCGCGACGGCCTTCTCCACCGCGCCGGGCAGGTCGTCGGTGGCGCGGGCCCAGGGTCGTACGCCCGTGGAGCGGACCGAACTCGGGGGCTCGAAGCCGGGGTGCTCGGCGCGGACCACGGCCGCCGCCACGTCCATGATCTCGGCCGGGGTGCGGTAGTTGACGCCGAGACGGGTGTGCTCCCAGCGGTCCTCGACGTACGGCCTGAGGATATCCGCCCAGGAGCCGACGCCGGCCGCCTCCGCCGTCTGCGCGGGATCGCCGACCAGGGTCATGGAACGGGTCGGGCTGCGCCGCATCAGCAGCCGCCACGCCATCGGTGACAGCTCCTGCGCCTCGTCGACGATGATGTGCCCGAACGCCCAGGTGCGGTCGGCCGCCGCCCGCTCGGCGGCGCTGCGGTGGTCCTCCTCCTCCTGGCGTTCGGCGAACCGCTCGGCGTCGATGACGTCGTGCGCGGACAGCACCTCCGAGTCCTCGTCGTCCTTGTCCTCGAACTCGTAGGTCCGGGAGGCGTACGACACGTCCAGCACGCCCTGGGCATAGGCGATCCGGGTCTCGCGCTCGTGTTCGGCCAGGGCGCGGGCCAGGCGGTCGTCCTCGCCGAGCAGTTCGGCCGCCTCGTCGAGGAGGGGTACGTCCGCGACGGTCCACGCCCGGGTCACCGGGCGGCGGATCGCGGCCGCGTCCTCGTCGCCGACGTACCCCTCCGGGTCCGCCAGGAAGTCCGCCACCAGCCGCTGCGGGGTCAGCCGCGGCCACAGCTGGTCGATGGCCGACCAGACCTCGGCGTTCTCGGCGAGTTCGTCGCGGATCTGAGTGATGTCGCTGGGGTCGAGGAGGTTGGAGCCGTCGTAGGGGTCGGTGCCGATGCGCTCGGCGACCAGGTCGGTGAGCGTGTTGAGGATGTGGCCCTCGAAGTGCTCGCGGGCCGCGTTGTGCGGCAGCTTCGCGGCGCGGGTGCGCTCACGGGCGACGCTCACCAGGCCGTCGTCGAGCATCAGGATCTCGCGGTCGTGCTCGATGGCGATCACCGGATCGGGCAGCGCCTGCCGGTCCCGTACGACGGCGGCGAGCACGTCGGCCAGGTCGGCGCGGCCCTTCACCGCCGCTGCCTCGGGGGTGTCCGTCGCGGTGGCCTTCACGCCGGGGAACAGCTCGCCGACGGTCGCCAGCAGCACGCCGGTCTCGCCGAGCGAGGGCAGCACCTCGCCGATGTAGCCGAGGAACGCGGGGTTCGGGCCGACGATCAGCACGGCCCGCCGGGCGAGCAGTTCCCTGTGCTCGTACAGCAGGTAGGCGGCCCGGTGCAGGGCGACCGCGGTCTTGCCGGTGCCCGGGCCGCCCTCGACCACGAGCACTCCGCGGTGCGGCGCGCGGATGATGCGGTCCTGGTCGGCCTGGATGGTCCGCACGATGTCGCCCATCCGGCCGGTGCGCGCGGAGTCGAGCGCGGCGAGCAGCACCGCGTCGCCGGTCGGGTCCTCGTGGCCGGTCCGGGTGGTGTCGCCGAGGTCGAGGATCTCGTCGTGCAGGGCGGTGACCCGGCGGCCCTCGGTGGAGATGTGCCGGCGGCGGCGCAGGCCCATCGGGGTGTGGCCGGTGGCCAGGTAGAAGGGCCGGGCGACGTCGGCGCGCCAGTCGATCAGAATCGGGGTGCGCTCGGCGTCGTCGGCGCGCAGGCCGATACGGCCGATGTGGTGGCTGTCGCCGTCGGTGAGGTCGATCCGGCCGAAGCAGAGCGAACCGTCCACCGCGTTCAGCGCGGCCAGCAGCCCCGACCGCTCGGCGACGAGGATGTCCCGCTCCAGCCGGGCCTGCATGGGCGTGTCGCCCTGCGCGAGCGCGTCCGCGACGGAGTTCTCGGTGTCACCGCGCAGCGCGTCCACGCGCGCGTACAGTCCGTCGATGAATTCCTGTTCCTGCCGCAATTCACCGTCTGGAAATTCGGTGTTTGACAATTCGGCTCCCGCCCGGATATACTTCGCTAGCGAATTCTTCGTGACTCGATGGATATCGAGTCACGAATCACCGAATATACGCAGAGAAATCCCCCGGGCGCAATTGCCCGGGGGATTTGTCATTCTCCGGCCCGCTGTCAGCAGCACGTCCGGCAGGTCACAGCACGTCGGACAACTCCTCCAGCAGCCGCCGCTTGGGCCGTGCGCCCACCATGGACTTCACGGGTTCGCCGGCGCGGAAGACCATGAAGGTCGGCATCGACAGCACCTTGTAGGCGTTCGTGGTGTCCGGGTTGGTGTCCACGTCGAGCTGGACCACCTTCAGCCGGTCACCCTGCTCGGCGGCCAGCGCGCTGAGCACCGGCCCCATCTGCCGGCACGGCGGACACCAGTCGGCGGTGAACTCCACCAGCACCGGCCGGTCCGCGCCGAGCACCTCCGCCGCGAAGTCAGCGTCCGTCACCTCCGCCACTCCCGCTGCCCTGATCAATGTCGCTCCCTCCCAGCTCGCACCTCGGCTCCGGGCCGCCCGGAACCCGCGCGTCGGCTGCCAGTGCCTCCCGCGCCCTCCCCCGAGCCCTCGACTCCGCTCGAGCAGGGGGTGCCCCCATGGCTTTCGCGAGCTGGGCCCCGACCTGCTCCCGCACGGCCCGCAGCTCGCCGATCAGCGCGTCGAGCTGGTCCAGCTTGCGCCGGTAGGCCGCGAGGGACGCGGGGCACGAGTCGCCCTCGGGATGCCCGGCCCGCAGGCACTCCACGAACGGCCGGGTCTCCTCCAGCTCGAACCCGAAGTCCCGCAGCGTCCTGATCTGCCTGAGCAGCCGCAGATCACGCTCGTCGTAGGAGCGGTGGCCCTGCGCGTCCCGCCGCGCGGGCAGCAGCCCCCGCGACTCGTAGTACCGCAGCGCCCGCGTCGTGGTCCCGGCCCGCTCGGCCAGCTCGCCGATTCGCATGCCCACGAACCTAAGCCCTGACGCCGACGTCAAGGCAACGGCGGAGTGCGGGCCGCCGCTCGGACCATCGCGCCGGCCGGCTCCTCCACCTCGAGCACACGCGCCGGGCCGGGGCTGAACGCGAACGCAGCGTCACACCCAGTGATGCCGCGTTGTGCAAACCCGTCACTTCAGTGAACTTCAGTGGTAATTGACTTCACACCGCTGCCCACCAGCTCCTTCGCCTCCTCGGCCGGCTGATCGTCGCGGGCGGCGCCGCGCGGCAGCAGCAGGGCGACGGCGAGGGTGCCCACGCCCAGGATCACCGCGCCGACCAGGCTGGTGTGGGCCACCGCGTCGGAGAAGGACGAGCCGACCGCTTCCTTCATCCGCTGGGCGCCTTCGGCGAGTTGGCCGGCCTGCGCCTTGAGCTGCGCGGCCTGCTGCGGGTCGCTCGTGTGGACCGCCTGCTCGGCCAGTTGCCGGGCCTTGGCGCCGATGCCCTGGGCGACCTGGTAGCCGGCGCCGACCGAGTCCTGGGCGGTGGACAGGGCGCCCGCCGGGAGCCCGCCGCCGGCGGTGGCGTCGGAGAGGTGCCGGGCGTACGAGGTCGACAGCAGGGAGCCGAGGCTCGCGATGCCGAGCGAGCCGCCCAGTTCCAGGGAGGTGTCGTTCACGGCTCCGCCGACGCCCAGCTCGGACTCGGGGAAGGCGCCCATGATGGCGTCGGTGCAGGGCGAGAGGGCGAGCCCGATCGCCAGACCCAGGATCACCAGGGGTGCCACGAAGTCGCCGTAGGCGGACGAGCCGTCCACCCGCGTCAGCAGCGCCAGGGCGGCGGTGCCGCCGACCATGCCCGCGGTCACCGTCCACCTCATGCCGACGCGCGGGGTGAGGTAGCCGGTCAGCGCCGAGCCGGCGAAGACGGCGCCGGCCAGCGGCAGCATGCGCAGGCCGGTGGCCAGGGCGTCGTGGCCGAGGACGAACTGAAGGTGCTGGGTGAGGTAGTAGAAGGCTCCGAAGACGGCGAGGAAGAACAGGGCGACGGCCAGGTTGGAGCCGGCGAAGCGGCGCTGCGCGAAGCGGCGTACGTCGAGGACCGGGCGCGGGTGGCGCAGCTCCCACAGGACGAAGGCCACCAGGCCCACGCCCGCGACCGCGGCCGCCGTGACCGCCTTGGCGTCCCAGCCGAAGTGCGGACCCTCGATGATCATGTAGACCAGCGAGCCGATCCACACCACCGACAGCAGTCCGCCGACGTAGTCGATCCGGCCGTGGTGCGCCGCCTTGGAGGGCGGTACGAGGACGAAGGCGCCGACCAGGGCGACGGCCGCGACCGGCACGTTGATCAGGAAGGTCGAGGACCAGCCGTGGTCCTGAAGCAGCGCGCCGGCGACGAGGGGACCGGCGGCGATGGCCAGGCCGGCGGTGGCGGTCCACAGGGTGATCGCCCTGGCGCGCTCGGCGCGCGGGAAGGTCGCGGCCAGCAGGGAGAGGGTGGCCGGCATGATCAGCGCGGCGCCCACGCCCATCACGGCGCGGGCCGCGATGACGGTCGCCGCGCTGTCGGCGAGGTAGCCGAAGACGGCGCCGCCGCCGAACACGACGAGCCCGAGGACGAGCGCGCCGCGCCGGCTGTACTTGTCGCCGATCGCGCCGAGCAGCAGCATCAGCGCCGCGTAGGGGACGGTGTAGCCGTCGATGACCCATTGCAGGTCGGCACTGGACAGGCCGAGGTCCCGGGTCATGTCGGGCGCGGCGACCGTGAGCGCGGTGTTCGCCATCACGATGATCAGCAGGCTCAGGCAGAGCACGAGGAGCGCCCACCAGCGCCGGGCGTAGGGGCGGTCCATCCTCTCGGCCGGTTCGTTCATGACGAGTCGCATGGCAGGGGGTCGCCTTCCTCGATCGACTTGCACAACGCAGTGCAATTGCACAACGATGTGCAATGTACGACCGCTGGACAGTGCTGTGCAAGTCGAAGGAGGGCAGAATGTCAGCCATGACCACGGGTAACACCAGTCGCGCCGACGTGAACCGGCGCCGCATCCTCGATGTCGCCCTCGCGGAGCTGCTGCGCGACCCCGACGCGTCCATGGACCAGATCGCACGGGCGGCCGGTGTCGTACGGCGCACGGTGTACGGCCACTTCCCCAGCCGGGAGGCGCTGATCAGCACGCTCGTCGACGAGGCGGTGCTCGCGCTCGCCACCGCGCACGCGGCGGGCCGCGAGGGTGTCGAGGACCCGGCGGAGGCGGTGGCGCGCTCGGTGCTGGCGGTCTGGGAGATCGCCGACCGCTACCGGCTGCTCGTCGCGCTCGCCCAGCGCACGGTGACCATGCAGGGCATCCGCGAACGTCTCGCCCCTGTCCGGGAGAGCGCCGTGGGGCTCCTCCAGCGCGGCCTCGACGAGGGCGTCTTCGCTTCTCCCCTGCCCGCGCCGGCCCTGGCGTACGTGAACGAGCAGATCCTGTTCGCCCTGATGGAGGCGGTGAACGACGGTCTGCTGGCCCCCCGGGAGGCGGGCCGCACGGCCGCCGTGACGGTACTGACGGCGGCCGGGGTGCCCGCCTCCCTCGCCTCCGCCCTGGTGGCCAAGCTCAGCGACTGACCGCCCCGGAACGCGAAGAGACCCCGCGCCCCCTGAAGGGGCGCGGGGTCTCGGTGTCCCTGCGGAGCGCTACGCCTTGGCCAGTTCGCGCTGCTCGGGGACCCCGGCGACGTCGTCGGCGTCGTCCAGCAGCGTCTTCTCGTCGAAGGGCAGCTCGCCGGCGAGGACGCGCCGGACGCGGTCCTTGTCGACCTCGCCGGTCCAGGTGCCGATCAGCAGGGTGGCGACCGCGTTGCCCGCGAAGTTGGTCAGGGCGCGGGCCTCGCTCATGAAGCGGTCGATGCCGACGATCAGGCCGACGCCGTCGACCAGGGCGGGCTTGTGGGACTGCAGGGCACCGGCGAGGGTGGCCAGTCCGGCGCCGGTGACACCGGCGGCGCCCTTGGAGGCGATCATCATGAACAGCAGCAGCGTGATCTGCTGGCCGATGGACAGCGGCTGGTCCATCGCGTCGGCGACGAACAACGAGGCCATGGTCAGGTAGATCATCGTGCCGTCGAGGTTGAAGGAGTAGCCGGTCGGCACGGTGATGCCGACGACCGGACGGCTCACGCCCAGGTGCTCCATCTTGGCGATGAGCCGGGGCAGCGCGGACTCCGACGACGACGTCGACAGGATCAGCAGGAACTCACGGCCCAGGTACTTCAGCAGCTGGAAGATGTTGACGCCGGCCACCAGCCGGGTCAGCGCGCCCAGCACCACGAGCACGAACAGCAGACAGGTGACGTAGAAGCCGAGCATGATCGTGGCGAGTGCCTTCAGGGCGTCGACGCCCGTCTCGCCGACGACGGCGGCCATGGCGCCGAAGGCACCGACGGGGGCGGCCCACATGATCATGGCGAGCACGCGGAAGACCAGCCGCTGGATGTGCTCCACCCCGCGCAGGATCGGCTCGCCCTTGCGGCCCATGGCCTGGAGCGCGAACCCGACGAGCAGGGCGACCAGCAGGGTCTGCAGCACCTGGCCCTCGGTGAACGCCGACACGAGCGTGGTCGGGATGATGCCGAGCACGAAGTCGACCGGGCCCTCACTCGCGGCCTGCGCCTGCGCCTGGCCGACGCCCTTGACCGCCTCCGTCAGGTGCATCCCGCTGCCGGGGTGGACGATGTTGCCGACCACGAGCCCGATGGCCAGGGCGACGAACGACATCGCGAGGAAGTAGCCGAGGGCGAGCCCGCCGACCTTGCCGACCTTCGCGGCCTTGCGCACCGAACCGACGCCGAGCACGATCGTGCAGAAGATGATCGGCGAGATCATCATCTTGATCAGGTTCACGAAGCCGGTCCCGAGCGGCTTGAGTTCCTTGGCGAAGTCCGGCGCGGCGAACCCGACGGCGACGCCCAGGACCACCGCGGCGATCACCGCTATGTACAGATAGTGGGTACGGTCCCGCTTGGGTGCGGGTGCGGGTGCGGCAGGTGCCGTATCGGCTGCGCTGCTCAAGGCGGCCCTCCTTGACGACGTCATCGGCATCACCGGCGTGCGGCTCACGTCCGGGCGTGGGGGAATGCCGCGACTATCTCCCGTCCTGTGAGGGCGGTCACGCTTCCGTTCATTAAGTTCACGCCACATAGTTCACGCCAGAACGAAAGAGGCAGACTGGCGGCATGCGCATACCCGTCCTTCCCAGACCCCGCAGCCTGGCGGGCCAGCTGTTCGCCATGCAGGCCGTGCTGCTGGCGCTCGTCGTGGCCGGGTACGCGCTCTTCAGCTACGTCAGCGACCGGGGCCAGGCCGAGGAGGCGGCCCGCCGTCAGACCACGGCGGTGGCCCGCTCCATCGCCGACGCCCCCTCCGTGCTGACGGCCATCCACACCTCCGACCCCTCGTCGGAGCTCCAGCCGTACGCGCTGAGGGTCCAGCAGGACACCGGGGTCGACTTCGTCACGATCATGACTCCGGGAGGCATCCGCTGGACGCACCCGGACCCGGACCAGATCGGGCGGCCCTTCCTCGGCAACATCTCCCGCGCCCAGCGCGGCGAGTCCTTCACCGAGACCTACACCGGCACCCTCGGCCCGTCCGTCCGCGCGGTCACGCCCGTCGAGGAGCACGGCCGCGTGGTCGGTCTCGTCAGCGCCGGCATCAAGGTGGAGGCCATCAGCGAGCGGGTCCGGGAACAGGTCATCGCCCTGTTCTCGGTCGCGGCCGGGATCCTCGCGCTCGGCGCGATCGCCACGTACGTCATCAACGCGCGTCTGCGCCGCCACACCCACGGCATGAACGCGGCGGAGCTCAGCCGGATGCACGACTACCACCAGGCCGCCCTGCACGCCGTGCGCGAAGGCCTGCTGATGCTGGACGCGCAGCACCGGGTGGCGCTCATCAACGACGGCGGGCGGGAACTGCTGGGCGTGGGACCCCAGGAGGACGTGCTGGGCCGGTCGGTGGCGGACCTCGGCCTGCCGGCACCGCTCACGGGCGCGCTGCTGGCGTCCGAACCACGGGTGGACGAGGTGCACCTGACCGACTCGCGCGTGCTGGTGGTCAACACCTCACCGGTGTCGGGCGGGCAGCGCCGGGGCACGGTGGTGACCCTGCGGGACGTCACCGAACTCCAGTCGATGATGGGGGAACTGGACTCGGAGCGCGGCCTCAGCCAGGCGCTGCGCTCCCAGGCGCACGAGGCGGCCAACCGGCTGCACACGGTGGTGTCGCTGATCGAGCTGGGGCGGGCGGAGCAGGCCGTGGAGTTCGCGACGGCGGAGCTGGAACTGGCCCAGGCGCTGACCGATCAGGTGGTCACGGCGGTGAGAGAGCCGGTGCTGGCCGCGCTGCTGCTCGGCAAGGCGGCCCAGGCAAACGAGCGCGGCGTGGAGCTGGTGGTGTCCTCGGACAGCGGCCTGGACGACGGTCTGCTGCCGCGGAGCCTGCCGCCCCGGGACCTGGTGACGATCCTCGGCAACCTCGTCGACAACGCGGTGGACGCGGCGCAGGGCGGCGTGCCGGCGCGGGTGACGGTCACGGCGCGCGCGGAGGACGGCGAGCTGGTGCTGCGGGTCGCGGACACCGGGCCGGGCGTGGACCCGGCCCACACGGACCTGGTGTTCCAGCACGGCTTCTCCACCAAGCCGACGGGCCCCGGCGGGCGGGGACTGGGCCTGGCGCTGGTACGGCAGGCGGTGCGGCGGCACGAGGGGACGCTGACAGTGACGGAGGCCGAAGGAGGCGGCGCGGTGTTCGAGGCGCGGTTGCCCTTGACGTGCGGGACGGAGAACCACGGGGCCGGCAAGACCGTGTCCGGGGCCCGGGGCGGCGGCCTGCCCGGAGGCGTGGCATGACGGACGGCAGGAGCGGGACGCGGCCCATCCGCGTCCTGGTGGTGGAGGACGACCCGGTCGCGGCGGACGCGCACGTGATGTACGTGGGCCGGGTGCCGGGATTCGTCGCGGTCGGCAAGGCGCACACGGGCGCCGAGGCCCGGCGGGCGCTGGAGCGCACCCCGGTGGACCTGCTGCTGCTGGACCTCCACCTGCCGGACGTGCACGGCCTGAAGCTGGCCCGGTCGCTGCGGGCGGGCGGCCATCACGCGGACGTGATCGCGGTGACCTCGGCACGGGACCTCGCGGTGGTGCGGGAAGGGGTCTCGCTGGGGGTGGTCCAGTACGTCCTGAAACCGTTCACCTTCGCCACACTCCGGGACCGGCTCGTGCGGTACGCCGAGTTCCGCGCGGCGGTCGGGGAGGTGGGCGGCCAGGAGGAGGTGGACCGCGCGCTGGCGACCCTGCGCGCCCCGAGCCCGGCCGCCCTTCCCAAGGGCCTGAGCGCGCCGACGCTCCAGCGGGTGACGGACGCGCTGCGCGCGGCGGAGGAAGGGCTCACTGCGGCGGGGGTCGCCGGGTCGGTCGGCATCTCCCGGATCACCGCCCGGCGCTATCTGGAGCACCTGGTGGACGCGGGCCGAGCCGAACGCAGCCCGCTGTACGGGCAGGTGGGCAGGCCGGAACTGGTGTACCGGTGGGTGCGGGAGAGCGGCGGGGACCGGTAGGAGGTGGCCGCACCCCTGTGGAGAGCTTGGCGCCGGGGCGGCACGGCCGACGGGCGGGGCCACAGGGAACCACAGGGCGGAACCGCACGTCCGCGGGTGGCCCCGTAGGTGCTCGGGACCCGGTGGGGGCGCCGGGGAACCCGTCCGGCGCGGGAGACGCGACCGCGCCGGACGGGTTCGCTGCCGCAGGCCTCCGCGCGGGCCTCTTCGGAAACCGGCCCCGCCCACCAGCCTCCTAGAACACCGACTCCGTCTCGTCCATGCGGTCCTTGGGGACGGTCTTCAGCTCGGTCACCGCCTGGGCCAGCGGAACCATCACGATGTCGGTGCCGCGCAGCGCGGTCATGCGGCCGAACTCACCGCGGTGGGCGGCCTCGACCGCGTGCCAGCCGAAGCGGGTGGCGAGGACGCGGTCGTAGGCGGTCGGGACGCCGCCGCGCTGGACGTGGCCGAGGATGACCGGCTTGGCCTCCTTGCCGAGCCGGCTCTCCAGCTCGTACGCCAGGGCCGTGCCGATGCCCTGGAAGCGCTCGTGGCCGAATTTGTCGATCTCGCCCTTGCCGTAGTCCATGCTGCCCGCGGCCGGGTGGGCGCCCTCGGCGACGCAGATCACCGCGAACTTCTTGCCGCGGGCGAAACGCTCCTCGACCATCTTCACCAGGTCGGCCGGGTCGAAGGGCCGCTCGGGCAGGCAGATGCCGTGGGCGCCGGCCGCCATGCCGGACTCCAGCGCGATCCAGCCCGCGTGCCGCCCCATGACCTCGACGACCATCACGCGCTGGTGCGACTCGGCCGTGGTCTTCAGCCGGTCCATGGCCTCGGTGGCCACGCCGACGGCGGTGTCGAAGCCGAAGGTGCGGTCGGTGGAGGAGATGTCGTTGTCGATCGTCTTCGGCACGCCCACCACCGGCAGCCCGGCGTCCGACAGCATGCGCGCCGCGGTCAGCGTGCCCTCGCCGCCGATCGGGATCAGCGCGTCGATGCCGAACCGGTGGATCATGTCCGAGGCGTTCTCGCAGGCCTCGCGGAGCCGGTCCCGCTCCAGGCGGGAGGAGCCGAGGATGGTGCCGCCGAGGGCGAGGATGCCGCCCACCGCGTTGAGGTCCAGCGCGCGGTAGCGGCCGTCGAGCAGGCCCGCGTAGCCGTCCTCGAAGCCGATGACCTCGTCGCCGTACGTCGTGACCGCCCGGTGCACGACCGACCGGATCACCGCGTTCAGGCCCGGGCAGTCGCCGCCCGCCGTGAGAACTCCGATACGCATCCTGCTGTGTCTCCTGCTCGCTGTTGACACCGGTGATCCCGTCCGATTGTTTCATGTCCGGGGGCGGCCATGGCCTGACGGGCGCCATATCTACCGGCAGGGGTATTGTCAAGAGGATTCCGCTCACCCCGGTGGGCGTTTTTTGCAGGACGCCATCCCCGGCCGACGAGTGATCCCCGAGGAAACGGAGAGCCCGCGTGACCCGCAGCGTGTACGTGACCGGCATCGACCGCGGTGACGGCCGACAGGTCGTCGAGCTGGGGGTCATGGAGCTGCTGACCCGGCAGGTGGACCGGGTGGGGGTTTTCCGCCCCCTCGTCCACGACGGCCCCGACCGTCTCTTCGAACTGCTGCGCGCCCGCTACCGGCTCCCCCAGGACCCGGCGACCGTCTACGGCATGGACTACCACGAGGCGTCCGCCCTCCAGGCCGAGCAGGGCACGGACGAACTGGTGTCGGCCCTCGTCGACCGCTTCCACCTGGTCGCCCGGGACTACGACGTGGTCCTCGTCCTCGGCACCGACTACGCCGACACCCAGCTCCCGGACGAGCTGTCCCTCAACGCCCGGCTCGCCAACGAGTTCGGGGCCTCCGTCCTGCCGGTCGTGGGCGGCCGCAGGCAGAGCGCCGAGTCGGTGCTCGCCGAGACCCGCAACGCCTACCGCGCCTACGACGGCCTGGGCTGCGACGTACTGGCCATGGTCACCAACCGGGTGGCCCGCGAGGACCGCGACGAGATCGCCGAGCGGCTGGCCGGCCGGCTGCCGGTGCCCTGCTGGGTGGTGCCCGACGAACCGGCCCTGTCCGCGCCGACGGTCGCACAGATCACCCAGGCCCTGGACGGCAGGGTCCTGCTGGGCGACGACTCCGGCCTGGCCCGCGACGCCCTCGACTTCGTCTTCGGCGGCGCCATGCTGCCCAACCTCCTCAAGGCGCTGACCCCCGGCTGCCTGGTGGTCACCCCCGGCGACCGCGCCGACCTGGTCATCGGCTCACTCGCCGCACACAGCGCAGGCACCCCGCCGATAGCCGGCGTGCTGCTCACCCTGAACGAGGCGCCGCGGCAGGAGATCCTCACCCTGGCCGGCCGGCTCGCCCCGGGCACCCCGGTCGTCTCGGTGTCCGGCAACAGCTTCCCCACCGCCGAGCGGCTGTTCTCCCTGGAGGGCAAGCTCAACGCGGCCACCCCGCGCAAGGCGGAGACCGCGCTCGGCCTGTTCGAGCGGTACGTCGACACCGCCGACCTCAGCAAGCGCGTCTCCGCGCCCAGCAGCGACCGGATCACCCCGATGATGTTCGAGCACCAGCTGCTCGAACAGGCCCGCAGAGACAGGCGCCGGGTCGTGCTGCCGGAGGGCACCGAGGAGCGCGTGCTGCACGCGGCGGAGGTGCTGCTGCGCCGGGGCGTGTGCGACCTGACGCTGCTCGGCCCGGTGGAGGGGATCCGCAAGAAGGCCGCCGACCTCGGCATCGACCTCGTGGACGCGCAGCTGATCGACCCGGCCACCTCCGGCCTGCGGGACGCCTTCGCCGAGCAGTACGCGCTGCTGCGTGCCCACAAGGGCGTCACGGTCGAGCTGGCGTACGACGTCGTCTCGGACGTGAACTACTTCGGCACGCTCATGGTGCAGGAGGGGCTGGCCGACGGCATGGTGTCGGGCTCGGTGCACTCCACGGCCGCGACCATCCGGCCCGCGTTCGAGATCATCAAGACCCGCCGGGACGCCAAGATCGTCTCGTCGGTGTTCTTCATGTGCCTGGCCGACAAGGTCCTCGTCTACGGCGACTGCGCGGTCAACCCCGTACCGGACGCCGAGCAACTGGCGGACATCGCCATCCAGTCGGCGGCCACCGCCGCCCGGTTCGGGGTGGAACCGCGGATCGCCATGCTGTCGTACTCCACCGGCACCTCCGGCTCGGGCGCCGACGTGGACAAGGTGCGCGAGGCGACCGAACTGGTGCGGCTGCGCCGCCCGGATCTGATGATCGAGGGGCCGATCCAGTACGACGCGGCCGTGGAACCGTCGGTGGCCGCCACCAAGCTGCCCGGCTCGGAGGTGGCGGGGCAGGCCACCGTGCTGATCTTCCCGGACCTGAACACGGGCAACAACACCTACAAGGCCGTGCAGCGTTCGGCCGGCGCGATCGCGGTCGGCCCGGTCCTCCAGGGCCTGCGCAAGCCGATCAACGACCTCTCCCGCGGCGCCCTCGTGCAGGACATCGTCACCACCGTGGCCATCACGGCGATCCAGGCCCAGTCGTCCGGCAACTGACCCCTCGTCGGCCGCGTTCGAGCCAGGGCCGCTCCAGGCCCCGGCCGAAGACCTCCACAGCCCCCGACCAGAAAGCGCCAGCGCTCGTGACCGCGACCCGCGTCCTCGTCCTCAACTCCGGCTCCTCGTCGGTGAAGTACCAGCTGCTCGACATGCGCGACGCGACCCGGCTCGCCGTCGGCCTGGTGGAGCGCATCGGCGAGCAGACCTCCCGGCTCGAGCACACCTGCCTGGCCACGGGGGGCACCCGCGAGCAGAACGGGCCGATCGCCGACCACGACGCCGCGCTGAAGGCGGTCGCGGAGGCACTGGCCAGGGACGGGCTCGGCCTGGACTCCCCCGAACTGGCCGCGATCGGGCACCGGGTGGTGCACGGCGGCATGTTCTTCACCGAGCCCACCGTCATCGACGACGCCGTGCTCACCGAGATCGAGCGGCTGATCCCGGTGGCTCCGCTGCACAACCCGGCCAACCTCACCGGCATCCGCACGGCCATGGCGCTGCGCCCCGACCTGCCGCAGGTCGCCGTCTTCGACACGGCGTTCCACACGACCATGCCGGAGTCCGCGGCGCGCTACGCGATCGACACGAAGATCGCGGACCGGTACCGGGTGCGGCGCTACGGCTTCCACGGCACCTCGCACGCCTACGTCTCCCGGGCGACCGCCGAGCTGCTGGGCAGGGCCCCCGAGGACGTCAACGTCATCGTGCTGCACCTGGGCAACGGCGCGTCGGCCTCGGCGGTCCGGGGCGGCCGGTGCGTGGACACCTCCATGGGGCTCACCCCGCTGGAGGGGCTGGTGATGGGAACACGTTCCGGTGACCTCGACCCGGCCGTCATCTTCCATTTGCAGCGAGTCGGCGGAATGTCCATGGACGAGGTCGACACTCTCCTCAACAAGAGGAGCGGTTTGTTCGGCCTGTGCGGCGACAACGACATGCGGGAGATTCGGCGCCGGATGGAGGAGGGCGACGATGAGGCACGGCTCGCGTTCGAGATCTACATCCACCGGCTGAAGAAGTACGTGGGTGCCTATTACGCGGTACTCGGCACGGTGGACGCGGTCGCCTTCACGGCCGGGGTCGGCGAGAACGCGGCCTTTGTGCGCGAGGCCGCCCTCGCGGGCCTGGAAGGGCTGGGCCTGGCGGTGGAGGGCGAACGGAACGCCGTACGCGGCGACGGGCCGCGGCTGATCTCGCCCGAGGGTGCGCGGATCGCCGTGGCCGTGGTTCCCACGGACGAGGAAATGGAGATCGCCACCCAGACTTACGCACTGGTCGTAAAGGACGCCTGAGCACGTCCACGGAATTCCGGTCGCACTCGACTGAGCGCGAAGGCGCCCATTTGCATCTTCCACCAGACGGAATATTCCGGAGCGAAACAAACCGATAGGATCGCCCCATGCGCCGTTCGAAAATCGTCTGTACTCTCGGCCCAGCGGTCGACTCCCACGAGATGCTCGTCGCCATGATCGAGGCGGGCATGAACGTAGCCCGTTTCAACTTCAGCCACGGAACGCACGCCGAGCACCAGGCACGGTACGACCGTGTCCGCGCCGCGGCCAAGGAGACCGGACGGGCCATCGCCGTCCTCGCCGACCTCCAGGGCCCGAAGATCCGGCTGGAGACCTTCGCCGAGGGTCCGGTGGAGCTCCAGCGGGGTGACGAGTTCACCATCACCACCGAGGACGTCCCGGGCGACAAGCACATCTGCGGTACGACGTACAAGGGGCTGCCGGCCGACGTCTCGCGCGGCGACCAGGTCCTCATCAACGACGGCAACGTCGAACTGAAGGTCCTGGACGTCGAGGGCCCGCGGGTGAAGACGATCGTCATCGAGGGCGGCGTCATCTCCGACCACAAGGGCATCAACCTGCCCGGCGCCGCGGTGAACGTGCCCGCGCTGTCCGAGAAGGACGTCGAGGACCTGCGCTTCGCCCTGCGCATGGGCTGCGACATGGTCGCCCTGTCCTTCGTCCGGGACGCCAAGGACATCTCCGACGTCCACCGGGTCATGGACGAGGAGGGCCGCCGCGTCCCCGTCATCGCCAAGGTGGAGAAGCCGCAGGCGGTGGAGAACATGCAGGACGTCGTGATGGCGTTCGACGGTGTGATGGTCGCCCGCGGCGACCTGGCCGTCGAGTACCCGCTCGAGAAGGTCCCCATGGTGCAGAAGCGCCTGATCGAGCTGTGCCGGCGCAACGCCAAGCCGGTGATCGTGGCGACCCAGATGATGGAGTCGATGATCACCAACTCCCGTCCGACCCGCGCCGAGGCCTCCGACGTGGCCAACGCGATCCTGGACGGGGCCGACGCGGTCATGCTGTCGGCCGAGTCGAGCGTGGGCGCCTACCCGATCGAGACCGTCAAGACGATGTCCAAGATCGTCAAGGCGGCGGAGGAGGAGCTGCTCTCCAAGGGCCTGCAGCCGCTGGTGCCGGGCAAGAAGCCGCGTACGCAGGGTGGTTCGGTGGCCCGCGCCGCCTGCGAGATCGCCGACTTCCTGGGCGCCAAGGGCCTGGTGGCCTTCACCCAGTCCGGCGACACCGCGCGCCGGCTGTCCCGGTACCGCGCCTGCCAGCCGATCCTGGCTTTCACCACCGACGAGTCCACCCGCAACCAGCTGGCGCTCAGCTGGGGCGTGGAGCCGCACGTTGTGCCGTTCGTCAACAGCACCGACGAGATGGTCGAGCTGGTCGACCAGGAGCTGGTCAAGCTCAACCGCTTCGCCCCCGGCGACACGGTCATCATCACCGCCGGCTCGCCCCCCGGCGTGCCCGGCACCACCAACATGGTCCGCGTCCACCACCTGGGCGGCGGATCCCGCGACTGAGACCGACCGCGCGCACGGTCGATCGGCACAGACCGAGGGCGCCCCCCACGGACAGGGGGCGCCCTCAGCGGTGTCGCGGCTCCCGGACGGGCCTCCGGCCGGTCAGTCGGTGGTGTACAGGTGCATTCCGGGGACGTGCAGGTTGCCGCCGAACTGGGCCGCCTGGACCACTTTGACCTTGGTGAAGTAGATCAGCGGAATGTTCAGCGGCGGAGGGCTGTCCGGGCTGAAGCAGACGGGGGTCAACCCGAACAGGTTGCCGCAGATGCTCTCGGTGTACATCACCGTGTCGCCGCCGCGGATCGTGGACGTCGAGCCCTTGCGGGCCTGCACGTGATAGGTCTTGCCGACCTGCTTGTCCGTCACCGTCTGGTGCAGGTCGCCGATGTCGGTGCCATCCGAAATGACGTACTTCAGCACCTTCTTGACGTTTCCACTGGCCGTGCGCACCTCCACGATGCCCTGGTAGTCGGCACCCTTCAGCAGCAGCGAACTGGCGTTCAGGTACCACGGGTCGTCGGCCAGGAGCACCTCGTTGTCCACGCCGCCCACGGCGTCGGTGGCGACCGGGCAGCTCTCCGGGTCCGTCGTGGAACTCGCCGACGGGCTCGGCGAGGCCGTCGCCGCGCCGGCCGCCTCGCCGGCCGCGTCCTTGGCGCCCTCGACGGCCTTCCCGGCCTCCTCGACCGTCCTGGACACCGTGCCGGTCGCGTCCTTCACCGTGTCCTTGACCGTGTCGGTGGCCTTCTGGGCGGTGTCCTCGACCGTGTCGGAGGCGCCGCCGCCGGCGTTCCCGGTCCCGCCCGCCGAAGGCGTGGCGGAGGCGGTCGGTGTGGGCTCAAAGTCCGCTGAGGCCCCGGAGCCGGAGCCCTGCTCACCGCCGGTGAGGACGCCGCCGAGCGCGTCACCGATGGTCCCCAGCAGGCCGCCGCCGCTCGTGGACGCCGACGGGGAAGCCGTGGCGGTGCCTCCGGCATCCGAACCGCCCGGCTTGCTCTGCGAGGCGGTGGAGTCGGGCTCGGGCGCGGCCTCGTCGCCGGAGGACGGATCCGGCGAGGAGGACGTGGCCGAGGGGGCCGGCCGCGCGGTGGCGTCCCCGCCGTCCTCGGCGGTGTCTCCAGCGCTCGCGGAGGCGGACGGCGTCGGCGGGGCCGAGGCCTTGTCCAGGGAGCCGTCCAGTGCCGCGACGCAGTCCTTGTACTCGTCGGCCGTCAGGCTCTTGGCGGACGGCGTCGGCGCGTTGTTGTCGGCGATGGCGTGCGTCGATGTGAAGCCCATCCCCATGAGGACCGCCGTCGGCATCGCCGCCATGGCTATCGCCTTGCCGGCCGGCATGTGGAATCTGGTGAACAGCGGCTTCTTGGGTGCCGCGTGGCGCGGCCCGGTTCTCACACGGGACTCCTCCACTCCCGTCCCGTGAGTCACCTCGTCAGCCGGCACTTTGCCTCCCGTTCGCCCCGTTGGCCGGGCTCGTTCCTGACAGGTCGTTCTCCCCCAGTGCCCCAACGGCCCGGGAGGGACCCTCATTGCTCATCGGGTCCACCGCCGGGCCGGCCGGCACCGGGTCGTCCGCCACCGGGCCGGGCACGGCCGCGGGAGCACCGCCCCGTACGGGGCCGGCCCGCTCGGCGTCCTCCGGAGCGGGCGGCACTCCCTCCGCCCACGCCACGGCCATCGCGCCGCCGATGAGCGCGAACAGGAAGCCCATGACGAAGCCACCGAAGTTGGACACGGGGATGGACACCAGCGCCAGCAGGATCGCCGCGACACCCGCGAACACCCGGATGTGCTTCTGGAACCAGAGACTGATGCCCAGGACGACGAGCAGCACGCCGATGATCAGGGACCCGGCTCCCGCGGTGGTGGCCATCGCCAGCGTCAGATGACCTAGCTGGAGGTGGGCGTACGGGAAGTACATGATCGGAAAACCGCCGAGCAGGACGAACAGACCGGCCCAGAACGGACGTGTGCCCCGCCAGGCGCGGAACTGCAGCCTCCGGCGGGTGAACTGGCCGGCTACGGCAGGAGTCTCGGCGCTCATGGAAAACAGCTCCCTGGTGCGGCGTTGCTGTGATGAGGGTGATGCTTGGTCTGTGGGGGGTGTGTGAAGAACGGATGGAAGATGGAACGGGCGGGGGCGCCGTCGGCTCCCCCGCCCGTCACCGAGCGCCTAGTAGCACTCCTTGGTACCCGTCGCCAGCGACATGCTGAGTCCGCTGAGCTTGAAGGTTCCGGCGGTCGTCGCCCACGCCGTCTGCTTCACGCCGGTCAGCACGGCCGAGTCGGCCTGCTGAGCGAACCCGAAGGGATTGGTCTGCTTGTTCGCGACCTCGCCCGGCTTGATGCCGGGACCCTTGTTGGCGTCCTTGGCCGCAACACCGATGTCGATGTTTTTGAACGTGGCGTCGGCCTGAAGGTCTGCGACGTCGATGTAGAGGTTCTCGGCCTGGACCGGCGACTTGCCGCCGCCCGCCTTCAGCAGCAGGCTCACGTTGCCGAAGGGCGTCGGGGTGACGACCGACTGGCACAGGTTGTTGATCGTGGCCCTCTTGAACGCCGAGACCGCGACCGGGTGGTGCTCGTCCTTGCTGCCGTCGAGGCTCTTCCCCGAGTCGATCGCGCCGTACTGGGCGAACCCCTTGCCCTCCAGCCTGTCGGCCGTCACCTTGAACGACTGGCCCGACACGCTGAACGACGCGGCGAGAGCACCCTGCGCCAGGGCCACGCCTATCGCCGCCGTCGCGGCCACGCTGGGCACCATGACCACAGCGAACCGCTTCCATCTGGTCCCGCCACGCACTTGGGACTCCATATTTCCTCCTTCTCGGACGTACATCTCCTGGCCCGGCTCACCACCGGCCGGCGGTCAGGCCGGGCAGGGATGGGAGAAGTGCTACGTCCTCGGGAAGGAGAGCGCCCGCGCTCAGTGGCGCCAACCGCGCCCGAATCACCGGCGATCACCCCCGAGCGACAACCACTGGTCGCGCCTGACACGCATCACGCACAACCCTGCTGGACAGGCTTCGCCAGCCGGCGAAGACCCCCCTGCCCCAAGGGACGGCGTCACTGCCGCCGGCCCTGCTCGGTGGGGACCCAGACACCCCGTGCCCCGACCGGCTGCCGGGGGTACGGGGATGGACCGAGCGTCGCCGATCGTGGTGCATTCTCGCCGCCCGCACAAGGGGGTTCGTTACTCGCTAGTAACGGCCGGATAACCGGGACACGACTCACCGGCCCCGAACGACGACACTCGGTGGTAACAAAGGGCAGAACAAAACGGTTGATCCCCGGACCGAACCGGGCGGAACCACACCCTCGATTTACTGCCAGTAACAGCGGCCGCGATTACCAAGTTTTGGTAAAGCGCGGCCGCACTGACGGCTCCTCGCCCAATCTTTCACTCGGGCATCACATGCCGTGACGTTTAACGACTGGTCAGCACAAGAGCGTTGGCCCGGATCAGAACAGCGCCCGCGCCAACGCCCGGCGCGCCCCCGCCACTCGGGGGTCCTCGGCACCGATGACCTCGAAGAGTTCCAGCAGCCTCAGCCGCGCCGTGTCCCGGTCCTCACCGGCGGTGCGCCGCACGGTGTCGATGAGCCGGCCGAAGGCGTCCTCCACGTGACCGCCGACCAGATCCAGATCGGCGGCGGCGATCTGCGCCTGCACGTCGGCGGGCTTCTCGGCCGCCTCCTTGCGTACCCGCTGCGGGTCCAGGTCCTGCACCCGCTGGAGCAACTCGGCCTGCGCCAGGCCAAGTTTGGCCTCCGGGTTGCCCGGATCGTCGGCGAGCACGTTCTTGTACGCCTGGACCGCGCCGCCCAGGTCGCCGGCGTCGAGCGCCTGCGAGGCCGCGTTCAGCAGCGATTCGTACGGGCCGACAGGGGCCTGCCGAGCCGTCTGCCCACCCGCCTCGGCGTCCGGGTCGACGGTCAGACCGGTCAGCCCGAACCGCTCCTCGGCGACCTGCACCAACTGGTCCAGCGTCTGCCGGATCTGCGCCTCGCCCGCCGCCCCCTGGAACAGGGGCAGGGCCTGGCCCGCGACCACCGCGAAGACCGCGGGGATCCCCTGGACTCCGAACTGCTGCATCAGCAACTGGTTGGCGTCGACGTCGATCTTGGCGAGGAGGAAGCGCCCGTTGTACTCGACGGCCAGTCGCTCCAGGACCGGGCTCAGCTGCTTGCAGGGCTGACACCACTCGGCCCAGAAGTCGATGACGACCGGCACCTCGGCCGACCGCTGGAGGACATCGCGCTCGAAAGTGGCCTCGTCGACGTCGATCACGAGATCGGCCGGGGAGACCGCCCCCGCGCCACCCTCCCTGGCCGCTTGGGCGCGCGCCTGCTCCGCCTTCGCCTTGGCCTCCTGGGCCGCCTTCACCGCGGCGAGGTCGACGACTCCGCTCATGGACATGTTCCGTGGCTGCATGCGTCTATCCTCCCCCGTTCTGGCCGCCTGAGTGAAAACCGCCGGGAAAGCCGTACTGCGCCGGGCGCCCGGTCCCCACCTGGCACCCTGTGGTCATCGCTCGGACGCTGGCTCGCGCCCGCCTTTCGCTACGACCCGTAGCGTAATGGCACCGGACGCCCGCGCGGAAGCACATCGCGGTGATCTCTCTCACGACCGGACAGGAACCACTCGTTTTCGGGCCGGTTATGGTCGGGGAATGCAGAGCCGCACCCCCGCCGCCCGCGCCGGCCGGCCGCGCAGCGCCGCCGCGGACGCGGCGATCCTGGCCGCCACCCGGGCGGCGCTGGTGGAGCTGGGCTGGTCCCGGCTCACCCTGGGGGACGTGGCCACCCGGGCCGGGGTCGCCAAGACGACGCTGTACCGCCGCTGGGCGGGCAAGAACGAACTCGTGGTCGACGCCGTCGCCGAACTCTTCGACGAGCTCCGCCTCCCCGACCGCGGCAGCCTCGCCGCCGACATCGAGGGCGTGGTCCTGCAGTTCGCGGCGATCCTGGCCCGGCCCGAGGCCAGGAGCGGCCTGATGGCCGTGGTCGCCGAGTCGACGCGTGACGAGGCCCTGCGCGAACGCATCCGCACCTCGATCGTGGACCGCCAGAAGCGGCTGGTCCTGGAGGGTCGCGCCCGCGCCCAGACCCGCGGCGAACTCCCCCCGGAACCGGACCCGGAGGAAGCCGCCCGCACGGTCGGCCTGATCTTCGACGTCGTCGCGGGCGCGGTGGTGCACCGTACCCTGGTCAGCGCCGAACCGGCGGACGAGGAATGGGTGCGCGGCTTCACCCGGCTCCTTCTGACCGGGCTGGCGGCGAACAGCTGACAGGGCCGCCGGGACGGAAGAATCCGCCCCGGCCCCCCGCTCCGGACCGTCAGAACCCCGCGGGCTCCGTGTACACCCCCCACTCGTCCCGCAGCACCCCGCAGATCTCACCCAGCGTCGCCTCGGCGCGCACGGCGTCGAGCATCGGCTCGATCATGTTGGCGCCGGACCGCGCGGCCGCCAGCATCGCGTCCAGCGCGGAGCGCACGACGCTCTCGTCCCGCCCGGCCTTCCGCTCGCCGAGCACCCGCACCTGCTCCCGCTCCACCTCGTGGCTGACCCGCAGGATCTCCAGGTCCCCGGTGACCGAGCCGGTGTGGACGTTGACGCCGACGACCCTCTTGTCGCCCTTCTCCAGCGCCCGCTGGTACCGGAACGCCGACTCCGCGATCTCGCCGGTGAACCACCCGTCCTCGATGCCCCGCAGGATCCCGGACGTGATCGGCCCGATGGGGTGCTGCCCGTCGGGGTGCGCCCGCAGTCCCCGCTCCTTGATCTGCTCGAAGATCTTCTCGGCGTCCGCCTCGATCCGGTCCGTCAGCTGCTCGATGTACCACGAACCGCCCAGCGGATCGGCCACGTTGGCGACCCCGGTCTCCTCCATCAGCACCTGCTGCGTGCGCAGCGCGATCTCCGCGGCCTGCTCGCTCGGCAGCGCGAGCGTCTCGTCGAGCGCGTTGGTGTGCAGCGAGTTGGTGCCGCCGAGCACCGCCGCGAGCGCCTCCACGGCCGTACGCACGACGTTGTTGTACGGCTGCTGGGCGGTCAGCGAGACCCCGGCGGTCTGCGTGTGGAAGCGCAGCCACTGCGCCTTGTCGGTCTTCGCCCCGTAGACGTCCCGCATCCACCGGGCCCAGATGCGGCGCGCCGCGCGGAACTTGGCGATCTCCTCGAAGAAGTCGACGTGCGCGTCGAAGAAGAAGGACAGGCCGGGCGCGAAGACGTCGACGTCGAGACCGCGGCTGAGCCCGAGCTCGACGTATCCGAAGCCGTCCGCCAGCGTGTACGCCAGCTCCTGCGCGGCCGTCGCCCCCGCCTCGCGGATGTGGTAGCCGGAGACGGACAGCGGCTTGTACGCGGGGATCTTGGCGGCGCAGTGCTCCATCAGGTCGCCGATGAGGCGCAGATGCGGCTCGGGCTGGAAGAGCCACTCCTTCTGCGCGATGTACTCCTTGAAGATGTCCGTCTGGAGCGTGCCGTTGAGGACGGAGGCGTCCACGCCCTGCCGCTCCGCGGCGACCAGGTACATGCAGAAGACGGGGACGGCCGGCCCGCTGATCGTCATCGACGTGGTGACGTCACCGAGCGGGATGTCCTTGAACAGCACCTCCATGTCGGCCGCCGAGTCGATGGCCACGCCGCAGTGGCCGACCTCGCCCAGCGAACGCGGGTCGTCGGAGTCGCGGCCCATGAGCGTCGGCATGTCGAAGGCGACCGAGAGCCCGCCTCCGCCGTTGCCGAGGATCATCTTGTAGCGCTCGTTGGTCTGCTCGGCGTTGCCGAACCCGGCGAACTGCCGGATCGTCCACGTACGCCCCCGGTAGCCGGTCGGGTACAGGCCGCGGGTGAAGGGGTACTCCCCCGGCCAGCCGATCCGCTCGAATCCCTCGTACATGTCTCCCGGCCGGGGACCGTACACCGGCTCCACGGGGTCGCCGGAGAGTGTCGTGAAGTCCGCCTCGCGCTTGCGTGCGGCGTCGTACCGGGCCTGCCAGCGGCGGCGGCCCTCCTCGATGGCGTCAGCGTCCATACCCCCGAATTTACTAGGACGTCCAAGTAAATGTCGACGGCTGACCGCCGTACGTGTGCCGTACGGCGGTGGCGCGTGCCTACGCCTTGGCGACCGCGGGGGCCTCGTCCTGCGCGGCGAGCCGGGACTCCAGCTCGCGGCTGATCCTGCGCTCGACGAAGAAGGCGGCGGTCGGGATGGTCCCCGCAAGGAGCACCCACAGCTGCTTGCCGACCGGCCACTTGGCCTTGGAGCCCAGGTCGAAGGCGAACACCAGGTACACGACGTACAGCCAGCCGTGCGCGATGCCGACGATGCGCGTGAAGTCCGCCGCGCCGTTCACGTCGAGCACGTACTTGGCGATCACGCCGAGAGTCAGCAGGACCAGCAGCACACCGGTGACGTAGGCCATGACGCGGTAGCGGGTCAGCACGCTTCGTTTCATGGGGACGAGCGTAACCACCCGTTCCGGGAGATCTTGCCCCGGGTGGCCCTGCCGCGGCGGTCCGTGCCCCGGCTCCTCAGCCCTCGTGGAAGCCGTGCACGTCAGTCCTCGTGGAAGTCGTGCGCGGCGATCCGCAGCGGCCGCAGCATCGCGAAGATCTCGCCGCACTCCTCGGCGTCGTAGGCCCCGAGGCCGAACTCCATGGCCATCAGGTCGCGGGTGGCGGCCTCGACCACCTCGCGGCCCTTGTCGGTGATGACGGCGAGCGTGCCGCGCCCGTCCTTCGGATTGGGCCGCCTGGCGACCAGACCGGATTTGACCAGGCGGTCCACGGTGTTCGTCACGGACGTGGGGTGCACCATCAGACGCTCGCCGATCTTGGACATCGGCAGTTCGCCGGCCTTGGAGAAGGTGAGCAGCACCAGGGCCTCGTAGCGCGCGAAGGTCAGCCCGTACGGCTTGACCACCGCGTCGACCTCGGCCAGCAGGATCTGGTGGGCGCGCATGATCGAGGTGATCGCGGCCATGGACGGCACGCTTCCCCAGCGCCGCTTCCAGAGCTCGTCGGCACGGGCGATGGGGTCGAAAGGAAGACTGAGGGGCTTCGGCACGTCACCAGACCCTACCGGTCGGTCATATCCGGCTCAGCCCCGTCTCAGCTTTCGGTCCGGCGGGCGGCCACCGCCAGTCCCACGCAGCACACCGTCCCCAGCACCCCGGCCCCCGCGACCGTCGCCGCCGCCCCGGCGAACTCCGCCGCGACCCCGGCCAGCGCCATGCCCACGCCCTGGATCGTCATGAGTCCGGCGGTCAGCAGGGTCATCGCCCGGCCGCGCAGTTCCTCGGGCACCGCCCGCACGAACCACTGGTCCAGGCCCAGCGTGTACGCCGACCCGGTGCCCGAGAGCAGCAGCAGGAGGAGGGAGACGGTGAGGTCCGGGTGCAGGGCGTAGCCGAGGTACGGCAGCAGCATGAGGCAGACCAGCGGGAGGGCTATCCGCTCGCGGACGGCGGGCCGCAGCCGGGAGCCGGCGTACAGCTCGCCCGCGATGGTGCCGACGGGCAGCGCGCACATCAACAGGCCGAGGCCGGTGGAGCCGGCGCCGAGCGCGGCGGCGTACGGCGCCGCCAGCGCCTCGGGTACGACGGCGAACATCGGCGGCAGCCAGAACAGCAGGAGCAGCACCCGGATCCGGCGGTCGGCGAGGACCTGCCGGGCGCCCCTGAGCGAGTCGCCCACCAGGGCGCCGGGCTGCCCGGCGCGCGGTGGGCGGCGCCGGGTGCCGAAGCGGAGCAGCACCGCGGAGGTCAGGAAGGTGCCGACGGTGATGAGCAGGGCGTGCCGCGGGCTGACCACGGTGAGCAGCAGGCCGCCGAGGCCGTAGCCGACGAGCAGCGCGCTCTGCGAGACGATCCGCAGCAGGGAGCGGCCGAGTACGAACAGGTCGCCGTCCCCGAGGATGTCGGTGAGGGTGGCCATGCGCGTTCCCTGGAACACGGGGGACACGACGGCGAGGGCGCAGCGCAGGACGAGCAGTACGCCGATGTGGGACGCCGGCGCCACCATGGGGGCCACGCAGGCCGCGCAGACCAGGTCGCAGACGACAAGCACGCGGCGGGCCGGGAAGCGGTCGGCGATCCCGGCGAGGAGGGTGCCGCCGACGACGTACGGCAGGAAGCCCAAAGCGAAGGTGAGGGCGCTCATCAGGGGCGAGCCGGTGAGGTCGTAGACCAGGACCGACAGGGCGATCTCGCTGACGATCACGCCGAGCAGGGAGAGGGCGTGGGCGGCGAAGACCGCGGGGAACTCGGGTACGGCGAAGACCCGGGCGTAGCCGGTCGCCGGTTCGGGTGCGGGGGTGCTCGCGGGCGGGGTCTCCGGCCGGTCCGGGGTCTGCGGGGTCGGGGTGGGCTCGGGGGCTTGCTGCATGGGCCGCAGCGTGCCGGTGGGAGGGTTGGGCGGCGTAGAGTTTCGGCCGCTGCCGAATCCTGCTTTCTTTCCTGCTTTCCCGGGGGGTGCCGTGCCGTTCCTTCTGCACTTCGGGGACGACGACCTCATGCGGTGCCGGTTCGCGGTGTCGCCGCTGTGGGAGACGCAGGAGGCGGTGCGGACGCTGCGGCGGCCGGACCGGCACGGGTACCACCCGCACTGGCTGCGTCGCATCCGGGAGGCCGCACGGGGGCTGGACCTCGCCCCGCTGTGGCTGCTGATGCCCCGGCGCGGGCACAGCCCCGACTTCCTCGGGCCGCCGCCGATCGGGCCGGCGGCCGTGTTCGAGGACGAGATCGCTCAGGTGCGGGCGGCGGACCCCCGGGCGGCGCGGGAGGATCTGGCGCGGGCGCTCGCCGATACGCCGGGTGCGCTGGAGTCGTCGCGGGGACGGGCGATGCTCGCCGATCCGGCGCGTGCGGTGCGGGAGCTGGCCGATCTGATGGAGGCCGCGTGGCATGCGCTGGTCGAGCCGGAGTGGCCGCGGCTGCGGGCGCTGCTGGAGGCCGATGTGGCCTTCCACTCGCGGCGGCTGGCCGAGGTGGGGCTGGGGGCGCTGCTGCCGGAGCTGGACCGGCGGCTGGCCTGGGACGGGCGGACGCTGACGGTCGACTGGCCGGGCGAGCACGGGCGCGACCTCGACGGACAGGGGCTGGTGCTGATGCCGAGCGTGTTCTCCTGGCCGGACGTGATCAGCGGCTTCGATCCGCCCTGGCAGCCCACGCTGGTGTACCCGGCGCGGGGGCTGGGGGGCCTGTGGGCGCGGCGGGGCGCGGAGGGCGGCGAGGCCCTGGTGCGGCTGCTGGGGCGGGGGCGGGCCGCGGTGCTGGCCGCGCTGACCGATCCGGCGACGACGACGGCTCTGGCCCACCGTCTGAGCCTGGCTCCGTCGTCGGTGTCGGCGCATCTGACGGTGCTGCGGGACGCGGGCCTGCTCACGTCCCGCCGGTACGGGCACCAGGTGCTGTACGAACGCACGCCGCTGGGGATGGCACTGGTCTCGGGCGGGTGAGGCCCGCGCGACCGGGGCGGCGCGGGCGGGACGGGAGTCCCGCGGCACGCCGCCGGGTGCCTACTCCGCTTGTTGGGCGAGGTGCCTTTCGACCCGCTCCACCTTGGCGGTGAGGCCGTCCGTCACGCCGGGACGGATGTCCGCCTTGAGGACCAGGGAGACGCGCGGAGCGCGTGCCTCCACCGCGGCGACGGCTCGCCTGACGACGTCCATGACCTCGTCCCACTCGCCCTCGACGGAGGTGAACATCGCGTCGGTGCGGTTGGGCAAACCGGACTCGCGGACGACCCGGACGGCGTCGGCGACGTACTCCCCCACGTCCTCGCCGACGCCCAGCGGGGTCACGGAAAAGGCGACGATCACGCGTTCACGACTCCTTCGCGGCGGGCACGGGAGGCGATCACCGCGTCCTCGGCCTCGCGCTTGAGCCTGCGCTCGGCGAAGAAGCCGCCGGTGGGCAGGACCGAGAGGACGAAGTAGAGGGCGGCGGTCCCCAGTGACCACTTGGCGCGGTTCCAGGCGTCGGCCCAGAAGATCACGTACAGGATGAACAGGACGCCGTGGATCGCGCCCATCACGGGCACCGCGTTGAAGTCGGTGGTCCGCTTCAGGACCGAGCAGACCAGCAGCAGGAGGAAGGAGACCGCCTCGGGGGCGGAGACCAGGCGGAGGCGGCGGAGGGCGGTGGCGGTCTTGATGTCCACGGGTCACCTTCGGTGGGAGACGGACAGCGGGCCGCTGGAGTGACGCGGACCGCTTGTGAATGCGAGCACAAACGCTCGTCCATTGTGGCAAACCCGCGGGACGGGTCCGGTCAGGGGGTGTACGCGACGCTCCCGTAAGGGTGTGAATCAGGGTCGTTGTCCACCCGTGGGCCCTGTCGGCCTCCCCCGTCCACCGCTACCTTCGCTCCGTGGCGATGTTCCGACTTCAAGACAGCAGGGTGCTCGCCGTCGACATGACCGGGGACGCCGTGAAGGCGAAGAACGGCTCGATGGTCGCGTACGACGGGCAGATGGCCTTCAAGAGGCTGACCGGTGGCGGCGAGGGACTGCGCGGCATGGTGACGCGGCGGCTCACCGGCGAGCAGATGACCGTGATGGAGGTGCGGGGGCACGGTACGTGCTGGTTCGCGGACCGGGCGGCCGAGATCAATCTGGTCCGGCTCCAGGGGGACAAGCTGTACGTGGAGTCGAGCAACCTGCTCGCGACGGACGCCGGGCTCCGTACGGGGACCACGTTCACGGGGCTGCGCGGCGCCTCGCAGGGCAACGGGCTGTTCACGACCACGGTCGAGGGGCACGGGCAGGCGGCGATCATGTCGGACGGGCCGGCGGTGGTGCTCAGGGTCAGCCCGCAGCACCCGCTGACCGTCGACCCCGGCGCCTACGTCGCGCACCAGGGGAACGTCCGGCAGTCCTTCCAGTCCGGGGTGACCTTCCGCACGTTCCTCGGGGAGGGCGGCGGGGAGGCCTTCCAGATCCGGTTCGAGGGGGACGGGCTGGTGTACGTCCAGCCGAGCGAGCGGAACACGATCGCGGGGGACCTGTGAGATGACCTTCCGGGAGATCAACTCGAAAATGGTCGAGGCGACGGTCGTGCCCGGCCGGCGCCTGTTCAGTCAGCGCGGCGCGATGCTCGCCTACCGGGGTGAGGTGGCGTTCACGCCCGACATCCAGGGTGGTCAGGGCGGTCTGATGTCGATGATCGGGCGCCGGGTGGCGGGTGAGGCGACGCCGCTGATGACCGTGGAGGGCAGCGGCACGGTGTTCTTCGGGCACGGCGGCCACCATGTGCACGTGATCGAGATGACGGGTGACACGTTGTACGTGGAGGCGGACCGCCTGCTCGCCTTCGAGGGCACGCTCCGGCAGGGCACGATGTTCATGGGCTCGCAGGGCGGGGTCATGGGCATGGTGCGGGGCCAGGTGACGGGCCAGGGACTGTTCACCACGACCCTCCAGGGACACGGCTCGGTGGCCGTCATGGCGCACGGCGGCGTCTTCCAGGTGCCGATCACCCCGCAGCGCCCCGTCCACGTCGACCCGCAGGCCTACGTCGCCCACCACGGCGACGTCCGCAACAAGCTGTCCACCGCGCTGGGCTGGCGCGAGATGGTGGGACGCGGCTCCGGCGAGGGCTTCCAGCTGGAGCTGAGCGGCAACGGCACGGTGTACGTCCAGGCGTCGGAGGAGAAGCTGTGAGCGCGTACGGAACGCCCGGTGCCGGGCCGGTGGTCCACGATCCGACGACCCTGCCGGCCGACGACAACGTGAACCCGTACACCTTCTGCGTGGAGCTCAAGGGGAGCCAGTGGTTCCTCCAGAAGGGGAAGATGATCGCCTACTACGGGGCGATCGAGTTCAACGGCATCGGGCACGGCCGGCTGGACCGTCTGGTCCGTACGGCCTTTCATTCGCCTCTGCACGCGAGCGACTGGGTGGTGGCCGAGGGCTCGGGCCGGATGCTGCTCGCCGACCGGGCCTTCGATGTCAACTCCTTCGACCTGGACGACGGCAATCTGACCATTCGCTCCGGCAATCTGCTCACTTTTCAGCCAAGTCTGGCGCTCAAGCAGTCCATCGTGCCCGGCTTTCTGACCCTCATCGGAACCGGAAAGTTCGTGGCCGCGTCCAACGGGCCGGTGGTGTTCATGGAGCCCCCGATCCGGGTGGACCCGCAGGCGCTGGTCGGCTGGGCCGACTGCCCGTCCCCGTGCCATCACTACGACCACGGGTACCTGACCGGCGTACTGGGCGGGCTGCGTTCGATGACGGGCCTCGGGCCGGTCTCCGGGGAGGAGCACCAGTTCGAGTTCGTGGGAGCCGGGACGGTCCTTCTGCAGTCGAGCGAGAGCCTGATGGCCGAACAGGCGGCGGGGGTGCTCCCGGAGGAGCCCGGGGTACCCGCAGGAGGAAGGGTGTCCGGAACCCGCGGACAGCAGGCCGGTCAATCGCGCCTTCCCGGACAGCTGGGAGATCTCCAGCGTCGCTTCGGTGTGTGAGCGGTAGTCTGCGGAGTGTGACATCGAACGCGTGCGCGCCACGTTCCACCACCCCTCACTAGTTAGCCTTTCAACTTCTTAGGTAGACTTCATTCATGGAGACCGAGACGGCCACGCGCTGGCTGACCGATGCGGAGCAGTGCGCCTGGCGCACCCACCTGGAGGTCAACAGGCTGTTGACGTACCAGCTCGAAAAGGACTTGCAGCCGTTCGGCCTGACGATGAACGACTACGAGATCCTGGTGAATCTCTCCGAGTCGGAGGACGTACGGATGCGCATGAGTGACCTCGCGTCCGCCACCCTCCAGTCCAAGAGCCGCCTCTCGCACCAGATCACCCGCATGGAGAACGCGAACCTGGTGCGCCGTGAGAACTGCGAGTCCGACCGCCGCGGCCTGTACGCGGTCCTCACCGAGCACGGCATGGAGACCATGCAGAAGGTCGCGCCGCACCATGTGGCGTCCGTGCGGAGGCACTTCATCGATCTGCTCGACCACGAGACGCTGGTGGAGCTGGACAAGGCCCTGAAGCCGATCGCCCAGCATCTGCGGGGTCAGCGGGGCAGCGCGTAGCCAGCCCGCACGACCACCCCGCACGCGGGGAAGGCGGAGCCCTCAGGGCTCCGCCTTCCGTGTCACCTGGTTCACCAGGGGCGGGTCAGGCCTCGGTCAGGCCCGCCACCAGTTCGTCGGCCGCCTGGTACGGGTCCAGCTCGCCGGCGACGATCCGCTCCGCGAGGGCGCTCAGACGGCGGTCGCCGTGCAGGTCGCCGATGCGTTCGCGCAGGGCCGTGACCGCGATGGTCTCCACCTCGCGGGCGGCGCGGGCGCGGCGGCGCTCCGCCAGGACGCCCCGCTCCTCCATCCAGGCCCGGTGCTTCTCCAGCGCCTCGACGACCTCGTCGACGCCCTCGGCGCGCGCGGCGACCGTCTTGACGATGGGCGGGCGCCAGTCGCCGGGGCCGCGGGCCTCGCCCAGGCCCAGCATGTGGTTCAGCTCGCGGGCGGTGGCGTCCGCGCCGTCCCGGTCGGCCTTGTTGACGACGTAGACGTCGCCGATCTCGAGGATGCCGGCCTTGGCCGCCTGGATGCCGTCGCCCATCCCCGGGGCCAGCAGGACGACGGACGTGTCGGCCTGGGAGGCGATCTCCACCTCCGACTGGCCGACGCCGACCGTCTCGACCAGGATCACGTCGCAGCCCGCCGCGTCCAGGACGCGGATCGCCTGCGGGGCGGCCCACGCGAGCCCGCCCAGATGACCGCGGGTGGCCATGGAGCGGATGTAGACGCCCGGGTCGGAGGCGTGCTCCGACATCCGCACCCGGTCGCCGAGCAGCGCGCCGCCGGAGAAGGGCGAGGACGGGTCGACGGCCAGGACGCCGACCCGCTTGCCCTGCTTGCGGTACGCCGTCACCAGCGCGGACGTGGACGTCGACTTGCCCACGCCCGGGGAGCCGGTCAGACCGACGACGTACGCGTTGCCGGTCAGGGGCGCGAGCGTGCGCATGACCTCCCGCAACTGCGGGGACGCCCCCTCCACCAAGGAGATCAGCCGGGCCACGGCCCTCGGCCGGCCTTCCCTGGCCTGGGCCACCAGAGAGGAGACGTCCTGCATCACAGCTCCGTTCACGTGATCCACGTACGCGGTCCGCGTACGAGAGGTCCTACGAATGAGGTCGGTCGAGCGTTACCCGGCTCAGGCCTTCGGCACCCGGACGATCAGCGCGTCGCCCTGACCGCCGCCGCCGCACAGCGCGGCCGCGCCGACGCCGCCGCCGCGCCGCTTCAGCTCCAGCGCCAGGTGCAGCACAAGACGGGCGCCGGACATCCCGATCGGGTGACCCAGGGCGATGGCGCCGCCGTTCACGTTCACCTTTTCCGTGGACACGCCGAGGTCCTTCATTGACTGCACGGCCACGGCGGCGAACGCCTCGTTGATCTCGACGAGGTCCAGGTCGGAGACCTCCAGACCCTCCTTCTTCAGGGCGTGCAGGATGGCGTTGGAGGGCTGGGACTGCAGGGAGTTGTCCGGGCCGGCGACGTTTCCGTGGGCGCCGATCTCGGCGATCCACTCCAGGCCCAGCTCCTCGGCCTTGGCCTTGCTCATCACGACCACGGCCGCGGCGCCGTCGGAGATCTGCGAGGAGGAGCCGGCGGTGATCGTGCCGTCCTTGGCGAAGGCCGGGCGCAGCTTGGCCAGGCCTTCGGCCGTGGTGTCGCCCCGGATGCCCTCGTCCTTGCTGAACAGGACCGGGTCGCCCTTGCGCTGCGGGAGCTCCACCGGGGTGATCTCGGCCTCGAAGACACCGTTCTTCTGCGCGGCGGCGGCCCGCTGGTGGGACAGGGCGGCGATCTCGTCCTGCTCGGCGCGCCCGATGCCCAGGCGGGTGTTGTGCTTCTCCGTCGAGGCGCCCATGGCGATGCCCTCGAAGGAGTCGGTCAGGCCGTCGTGGGCCATCGCGTCCAGCATCTCCACCGCGCCGTACTTGTAGCCCTCGCGGGACTTCGGCAGGAGGTGGGGGGCGTTGGTCATGGACTCCTGGCCGCCGGCCACGACCACGTCGAACTCACCCGCACGGATCAACTGGTCGGCGAGCGCGATGGCGTCCAGACCGGACAGGCACACCTTGTTGATGGTGAGCGCCGGGACGCTCATCGGGATGCCGGCCTTGACAGCGGCCTGGCGAGCGGGGATCTGCCCCGCCCCCGCCTGCAGCACCTGGCCCATGATCACGTACTGCACCTGGTCGCCCCCGATCCCCGCGCGGTCGAGGGCGGCCTTGATCGCGAAGCCGCCGAGGTCGGCTCCCGAGAAGGACTTCAGCGAGCCCAGCAGCCGTCCCATGGGCGTCCTCGCGCCCGCGACGATCACCGAGCCGGTCGTACCGGAAGTTCCAGAAGTCATGAGCTGCGATCCCCTTACCGGCCTGCACGGCCGAGGAGTGAACGAGGGTTTACTTCGAATGTACTGAGCGGTACTCCGCCCCGTCATCGGGCCGTCGGTGTGATCGCGCGCACGTTGCGTAACCACCCCGGTGGCGTTGCACTGAATCCATGCTGACGCGAATCGACCACATCGGGATCGCCTGCCACGACCTCGACGCCACCGTCGAGTTCTACCGGGCCACGTACGGCTTCGAGGTGTTCCACACCGAGGTCAACGAGGAGCAGGGCGTGCGCGAGGCCATGCTCAAGATCAACGACACCTCCGACGGCGGGGCTTCCTACCTGCAACTCCTCGAACCGACCCGCGAGGACTCCACCGTCGCGAAGTGGCTCGCGAAGAACGGCGAGGGCGTGCACCACATCGCCTTCGGCACGGCGGACGTCGACGCGGACGCGGCCGCCGCCCGCGACAAGGGCGTACGCGTTCTGTACGACGAGCCGCGACGCGGCTCCATGGGGTCCCGGATCACCTTCCTGCACCCCAAGGATTGCCATGGTGTCCTGACAGAACTGGTCACTTCGGCGCCTGTTGAGTCGGCTGAGCACTGACTCCCGTACATAAGGGCCGGTAGGGTTGGGGGCGGTCGTCCCCCGCGCGGGGACGACCCGGTCCTGCCGTCAAGAGCGACAGGACCGCCGGGGTCCGTGTTTCGGGGGACGAGCGGCGGGGCAGCAGCCCGTGCTCCGCTGTTGATCTGACACCATTTCCCGGGGGCCCCGTTCGGCGGATGGACGGAGCTCGTTTGGACAGGCTTGCGACCAGGGGACGGATGGGACCGCGCAGTGCGGGGCTACGAACGCCAGGAGCGAGAGCCGGCGGCTGACGTCGACCACCTCTCTCGGTTCGAGGCCGAGATGGATCGGCTGAAGACCGAGCGGGAAAAGGCGATCCAGCACGCCGAGGACCTCGGCTACCAGGTCGAGGTGCTGCGCGCCAAGCTGCACGAGGCGCGCCGCACCATCATGACCCGGCCCGCCTACGACAGCGCCGACCTCGGCTACCAGGCCGAGCAGCTGCTGCGCAACGCGCAAGTGCAGGCCGACCAGATCCGCGCAGACGCCGAGCGCGAGTTGAGCCAGGCCCGGGCACAGACCCAGCGCATCCTCCAGGAGCACGCGGAGCAGGCCGCGCGCCTTCAGGCCGAGCTGCACGCCGAGGCGGTCAACCGGCGCCAGCAGCTCGACCAGGAGCTCGCCGAGCGTCGGCAGACCGTCGAGTCGCACGTCAACGAGAACGTGGCGTGGGCGGAGCAGCTGCGCGCCCGCACCGAGCAGCAGGCCCGGCGTCTGCTGGACGAGTCCCGCGCCGAGGCCGAGCAGGCCATGTCCGCGGCCCGCGCGGAGGCCGAGCGGCTGGCCGCCGAGGCCCGGCAGCGGTTGCAGAGCGAGGCCGAGGCGGCCCGCGCGGAGGCCGAGCAGATCCTGCGCCGCGCCCGCACCGACGCCGAACGGCTGCTGAACGCCGCCTCCACCCAGGCCCAGGAGGCCACCGACCACGCCGAGCAGCTGCGCTCCGCCACCGCCAGCGAGTCGGACGCCGCCCGCCGCCGGTCCGCCGAGCTGAGCCGGGCCGCCGAGCAGCGCATGGCCGAGGCCGAGGACGCGCTGCGCAAGGCGCAGACCGAGGCCGAGAAGCTGGTCACCGAGGCCAAGGAGTCCGCGGCCAAGGCGCTCGCCGGCGCCGAGTCGGCCAACGAGCAGCGCACCCGCACCGCCAAGGAGCAGGTCGCCCGGCTGGTCCAGGAGGCCACCAAGGAGGCCGAGGCCACCAAGTCGGAGGCCGAGCAGCTGGTCGCGGACGCCCGCGCCGAGGCGGAGAAGATCGTCGCGGAGGCCTCCGAGAAGGCCCGTACGATCACCGCCGAGGAGAGTGCCACCCAGCTGTCCAAGGCGGCGAAGACCGCCGAGGACGTGCTGAACAAGGCCGCTGAGAACGCCAAGAGGACCACGAAGGCGGCGGCCGAGGAGGCCGAGCGGATCCGCAAGGAGGCCGAGGCCGAGGCGGACCGGCTGCGCGCCGAGGCGCACGACATCGCCGAGCAGCTCAAGGGCGCCGCCAAGGACGACACCAAGGAGTACCGCGCCAAGACGGTCGAGCTCCAGGAGGAGGCCCGCCGGCTGCGCGGCGAGGCCGAGCAGCTGCGGGCCGACGCGGTCGCCGAGGGCGAGAAGATCCGCGCCGAGGCCCGGCGCGAGGCCGTGCTGCAGATCGAGGAGGCGGCCAAGTCCGCCGAGGAACTGCTGGCCAAGGCGAAGGCCGACGCCGACGAGCTGCGCGGCACCGCGCAGAGCGACAGCGAGAAGGTCCGCACCGAGGCCATCGAGCGGGCCACCACGCTGCGCCGGCAGGCCGAGGAGACCCTGGAGCGCACCCGCAAGGAGGCCGAGCGGCACCGCGCCGAGGCCGCCGAGCAGGCCGAGTCGGTCAAGGCGGACGCCGAGCGGGCCGCGCGCGAGCTGCGCGAGGAGACCGAGCAGGCGGTCGCCGCCCGGAAGGCGGAGGCCACCGAGGAGTTCACCCGGCTGCACACCGAGGCCGAGGAGCGGCTGGCGGACGCCGAGAAGGCGCTGAGCGACGCCCGCGAGGAGGCCTCCCGCATCCGTCGCGAGGCGGCGGAGGAGGCCGAGCGGCTGCGCACCGAGGCCGCCGAGCGCATCCGGACGCTGCAACAGCAGGTGGAGACGGAGGCCGAGCGGCTGCGCACCGAGGCCGCCGCCGACGCGTCCGCCTTCCGCGCCGAGGGCGAGGCCGTGGCCGTACGGCTGCGGTCGGAGGCCGCGGCGGAGGCCGAGCGGCTCAAGGCGGAGGCGCAGGACACCGCGGACCGGGTGCGCGCGGAGGCGCAGGCCGCCGCGGAGCGGCTGGGCACGGAGGCGTCGGAGACGCTGGCCGCCGCCCAGGAGGAGGCCGCCCGGCGCCGCCGCGAGGCCGAGGAACTGCTCGGTGCCGCGCGCGCCGAGGCCGACCAGGAGCGCGAGCGGGCCCGCGAGCAGAGCGAGGAGCTGCTGGCCTCGGCGCGCAAGCGGGTGGAGGAGGCACAGGCCGAGGCCATCCGTCTGGTGGAGGAGGCCGACCGGCGCGCCACCGAGATGGTGTCGGCCGCCGAGCAGCACGCGCAGCAGGTGCGGGACTCCGTCGCCGGGCTGCACGAGCAGGCGCAGGAGGAGATCGCCGGGCTGCGTTCGGCCGCCGAGCACGCGGCGGAGCGGACCCGCCGGGAGGCCGAGGAGGAGGCGGACCGGGTCCGCACCGACGCCTACGCCGAGCGGGAGCGGGCGAGCGAGGACGCGGGCCGGCTGCGGCACGAGGCGCGGGAGGAGACCGAGGCCGCCAAGGTGCTCGCCGAGCGGACCGTGTCCGAGGCGATCGCGGAGGCGGAGCGGATCCGCGCGGACGTCTCCGAGCACGCCCAGCGGGTGCGCACGGAGGCCTCCGACACCATCGCGCAGGCCGAGCAGGACGCCTCGCGCACCCGCGCGCAGGCCCGCGAGGACGCCAACCGCATCCGGTCGGAGGCGGCCACCCAGGCGGACACGCTCATCTCCGAGGCGCGCTCGGAGGCGGAGCGGCTCCAGACGGAGACCGTCGCGGAGACCGACCGGGTGCGCGCCGAGTCCGTCGCCAAGGCGGAGAAGCTGATCTCGGACGCCACCGGGGACGCGGAGCGGCTGCGTGCCGACGCCGCCGAGACGGTCGGCTCCGCGCAGGCGCACGCCGAGCGGGTCCGCGCCGAGTCCGATCGGGTCAGGTCCGAGGCGCGGGCGGAGGCCGAGCGACTGGTGGGCGCGGCCCGCGAGGAGGCCGAGCGGACCCTGGACGAGGCCCGCCGGGACGCCAACAAGCGTCGCTCGGAAGCCGCAGAGCAGGTCGACACGCTCATCACCGAGACCACCGCCGAGGCCGACAAGCTGCTCACCGAGGCGCAGGCGAGCGCGGTCAGGACGAAGGCCGACGCCGAGTCCCAGGCCGACACGATGGTGGGCGCGGCCCGCAAGGAGGCCGAGCGGATCCTGTCCGAGGCGAAGGTCGAGGGCAACACCACGGTGGAGAAGGCCCGTACGGACGCGGACGAGCTGCTCGTCGGCGCCCGCCGGGACGCCACCCGGATCCGGGAGCGCGCGGAGGAGCTGCGCGAGCGCCTGACGACCGAGATCGAGGAGCTGCACGAGCGGGCCCGCCGCGAGGCGGCCGAGACGATGAAGTCGGCGGGCGACCGCTGCGACGTGCTCATCAAGGCGGCCGAGGAGCAGCTGGCCAAGGCGCAGGCCAAGGCGAAGGAGATCGTCTCGGAGGCCAACTCCGAGGCGGGCAAGGTGCGGATCGCCGCGGTGAAGAAGGCCGAGGGGCTGCTGAAGGAGGCCGAGCAGAAGAAGGCCACGCTCGTGAAGGAGGCCGAGGAGCTCAAGGCCGAGGCGGTCCGCGAGGCCCGGCGCACGGTCGAGGAGGGCAAGCGCGAGCTGGAGATCCTGGTGCGCCGGCGCGAGGACATCAACACCGAGATCTCCCGGGTCCAGGACGTGCTGGAGGCACTGGAGTCGTTCGAGGCGCCGTCCGGGAAGGACGGCGCTGTGAAGGCCGGCGCGACGGTGGGGGCACCCCGGTCGGGTGGCAAGTCGTCAGACGGCTAGCCTGTAGGCGGATTCCGGCCTTCTGGGTGCTTTGACCCGTTCTTTGGCAAGCCCTGGAACGGTCAGCCACTCAAAAGAGGTGTCATTCTCCAGATCAAACACGTATCCGCTCGATGACACACCGCTTCGGCCCCTAGGATTCCACCTATCACCTCACCGGTCTCATTCGGACAGGAACCCCATGAGCGACACTTCCCCCTACGGCTTCGAGCTTGTGCGGCGTGGGTACGACCGCGCTCAGGTGGACGAACGTATCTCCAAGCTCGTCTCCGACCGTGACAGTGCTCTCGCCCGCATCACCGCCCTGGAGAAGCGCATCGAGGAGCTCCATCTCGAGACGCAGAACGCCCAGGCCCAGATCGGCGACGCCGAGCCGTCGTACGCGGGCCTCGGCGCGCGGGTCGAGAAGATCCTCCGCCTCGCCGAGGAGGAGGCCAAGGATCTGCGTGAGGAGGCCCGGCGCGCGGCCGAGCAGCACCGCGAACTGGCCGAGTCGGCGGCCCAGCAGGTCCGCAACGACGCCGAGTCCTTCGCCGCGGACCGCAAGGCCAAGGCCGAGGACGAGGGCGTCCGGATCGTCGAGAAGGCCAAGGGCGAGGCCTCGCAGCTGCGCGCCGATGCGCAGAAGGACGCGCAGTCCAAGCGGGAGGAGGCGGACGCCCTCTTCGAGGAGACCCGCGCCAAGGCCGCGCAGGCCGCCGCCGACTTCGAGACGAACCTCGCCAAGCGGCGCGAGCAGTCCGAGCGGGACCTGGCCTCCCGTCAGGCCAAGGCCGAGAAGCGGCTGGCGGAGATCGAGCACCGCGCCGAGCAGCTGCGCCTGGAGGCGGAGAAGCTGCGCACCGACGCCGAGCGCCGCGCCCGCCAGACGGTGGAGACGGCCCAGCGCCAGGCCGAGGACATCGTGGCGGACGCCAACGCCAAGGCGGACCGCATCCGTTCGGAATCCGAGCGCGAGCTCGCGGCGCTCACCAACCGCCGCGACTCCATCAACGCTCAGCTGACGAACGTGCGCGAGATGCTGGCGACCCTGACCGGTGCCGCGGTGGCCGCCGCGGGCACGCCGACCGAGGACGAGCCGATCTCCCGCGGCGTTCCCGCCCAGCAGTCCCGCTGACCCGCGTTCACCGGGCCTGACGGCGGCCGACATACGCCGCTGACCGCGAAGCTCTCCGCCCCAGGGGTGGCGGGGAGCTTCGCGGCGTTCTAGCGTGACTGTCATGATCGAACTGGAGGGGTTGACCAAGCGGTACGGAGAGAAGCTGGCGGTCGACGGCCTCACCTTCACCGTCCGACCGGGCACCGTCACCGGATTCCTCGGGCCCAACGGCGCCGGGAAGTCCACGACGATGCGGATGATCCTCGGCCTCGACCGTCCCACCTCCGGGTACGTCCGCATCGACGGGCGGCACTACCACGAGCTCAAGGACCCGCTGACGTACATCGGCGCCCTGCTGGACGCCAAGGCCATGCACGGCGGGCGCAGCGCCTACAACCACCTGCTGTGCCTCGCCCAGAGCAACGGCATCCCCACCCAACGGGTGAACGAGGTCCTGGACACCGTCGGCCTGACCCCGGTGGCGCGGAAGAAGGCGAAGGGTTTCTCGCTCGGCATGAGCCAGCGGCTCGGCATCGCCGGCGCGCTGCTCGGCGACCCGCGGATCCTGATGTTCGACGAGCCGGTCAACGGACTCGACCCCGAGGGCATCCACTGGATCCGCGGCCTGATGAAGTCCCTCGCCGCCCAGGGCCGTACGGTGTTCGTCTCCTCACACCTGATGAGCGAGATGGCGCTGACCGCCGATCACCTCGTCGTCATCGGCCAGGGCCGGCTGCTCGCCGACACCTCCATGGCCGACTTCATCGAGCGGAACTCCCGTTCCCACGTCCGGGTCCGCACCCCGCAGCGCGAGCGCCTGCTCGACGTGCTGCACGAGGCCGGGATCACGGCCGTGCCGGGCGAGGGCGGCCTGCTTGAGATCGAGGGCGGCAAGGCGGAGCGCATCGGCGAGCTGGCCGCACAGCACCAGGTCGTGCTGCACGAGCTGAGCAGTCAGCAGTCGTCGTTGGAGGAGGCGTTCATGCGGCTGACGGCCGGGGCGGTGGAGTACCACGCGCACGCCGAAGGGGCCGCGCCGGAAGGGGCGCCCGCCCAGCCGTGGGGCGCCGGCAGCGAGAAGGAGGGCTGAGCGATGACGGCGACTCAGGTCATCAGGTCCGAGTGGACCAAGATCCGGTCGGTGGCGTCCACGGTGTGGACGCTGTCCCTGACGGCGGTCGTCACGATCGCCCTCGGCATGCTGCTCTCGGCCCTGTCGAAGCACGAGTTCGGCAACACGCACGCCCGGGACCGGGTCTCCTTCGACCCCACCTACGTCAGCTTCGCCGGCATGGGCCTCGGCCAGCTGGCGATGATCGTGTTCGCGGTGCTGGTGGTGTCCAACGAGTACAGCACCGGCATGATCCGCACCTCGCTGGCCGCCGTCCCGCAGCGCGGTGCCTTCCTGGCGAGCAAGGTGGCGGTGGCGGCCGGGCTGGCCCTCGTGGTCGGCATGGTCACCAGCTTCGCCTCGTTCTTCCTCGGGCAGGCCATGCTCGGATCGCTCGGCACCTCCCTCGGCGAGCCGGGTGTGCTGCGCGCGGTCGTCGGCGGCGGCCTCTACATGACCCTCATCGCCATGTTCTCCATGGGCGTCACCGTGATGCTGCGCTCGCCGATGCTGTCGCTGGGCATCCTGATGCCCTTCTTCTTCCTGATCTCCAACATCCTCGGCAACGTCTCGGCGACGAAGAAGGTCGGCCGGTTCCTGCCCGACCAGGCCGGCAACCGCATCATGCAGGTGGTGCCCCGGGTCGGCGACGACACCCCCTACGGTCCCTGGGGCGGCCTCGGGATCATGCTGCTGTGGGTGATCGCGGCGCTCGCCGGAGGGTACGTACTGCTGCGCAAGCGGGACGCCTGAGCACGGCACGCTTTTACTTTCTTTTGGGTGGAACCGTCAGCTCCCGGATATCCTCCTAACCCTTACGGGGGCGTGTGCCCCGCTGACCTGAACCGTTCGATGGGTGCGGAGCATGATCGAGGCAGTCGGCCTGACCAAGCGCTATGGCGACAAGACCGCCGTGCACAACCTCTCCTTCCAGGTACGGCCGGGTGCCGTCACCGGCTTCCTCGGCCCGAACGGCTCGGGCAAGTCGACGACGATGCGGATGATCCTGGGGCTGGACAACCCCACCTCGGGGACGGTGACGATCGGCGGCCATCCGTACCGCACGCTGCCGAACGCGCCCCGCCAGGTCGGCGCCCTGCTGGACGCGAAGGCGGTGCACGGCGGGCGGTCCGCGCGCAACCACCTGCTGTCCCTGGCCCAGTTGTCCGGCATCCCGGCCCGCCGCGTCGACGAGGTGCTCGGCGTCGTCGGCCTCCAGGACGTGGCGAAGAGGCGCTCCAAGGGCTTCTCCCTCGGCATGGGCCAGCGGCTCGGCATCGCCGCCGCGCTGCTCGGCGACCCGCGGGTGCTGCTGTTCGACGAGCCGGTGAACGGACTCGACCCCGAGGGCATCCTCTGGGTGCGCAATCTGATGAAGTCCCTCGCGGCGGAGGGACGGACCGTGTTCGTCTCCAGTCACCTGATGAGCGAGATGGCGCTGACCGCCGACCATCTGATCGTCATCGGGCGGGGACAGTTGCTCGCCGACATGAGTGTGACGGACTTCATCTCCGCGAACTCCGCGGACTTCGCGCGGGTCCGCACGCCCGACACCGAGCCGCAGCAGCGGGAGAAGCTGACGTCCGCGCTGACCGAGGCGGGCGGGCACGTGCTGCCCGAGCAGGACGGCGCGCTGCGCGTGACCGGGCTGCCGCTGGCGCGCATCAGCGATCTCGCGCACGAGGCGGACGTACGCCTGTGGGAGCTGTCGCCGCACCAGGCCTCGCTGGAGGAGGCGTACATGCGGATGACCCAGGGGGTCGTCGACTACCGCTCCACCATCGACCAGAAGGCCGGGCTGATGCAGCCCCTGCCGCCCGGCGCCGAGCCGCCCATGCCGGTTCCCGGTCAGGGCCAGCCCGGTTGGTACGCGCCGCCACCGCCCCAGCCGGGCGGACAGCCGTACGCGGGCCCGCAGGGCGCCCCCGGCGCGCAGCCGAACCCGTACGCCGCTCCGGGCGCGGGCCACCCCGGCCCCTACGGCGCCCCCGGCGCCGGCGTCCCGAACCCGTACGCGCAGAGCGCGCCGCAGGTGCCGCAGGTGCCCGCCCAGCCCGCCACCGCGCCGCACGGAGGGGCCGCACCGGCCGCGCCCGCGTCCCCCGCGGCGTCGCCCGCCGCCGCACCCGCGCAGCCGTCCGCGCCCGCCCCCGCCGCCGACTCCACCAAGCCCGAGGACGCCCGATGAGCACGCCGCAGACTCCTGTGCCGCAGGCCGCGCCGCCCGCCTGGGAGGCGGCGGCCGGTTCCCCCCAGCCCGGCTACACCTCGCCGATCCCCGTCGTCCGTACGCACCTCGCGCACGCCCTCGCCTCGGAGTGGACGAAGATCAAGTCGGTGCGCTCCACGATGTGGACGCTCGGGGTGTTCATCCTGCTCGTGGTCGGGATCGGGCTGCTGACCGGGCTGGTCATCGCCAACTCCGCGGGGGAGGTGGCAGGCGACGAGAACATCCTGTCGCTGGGCTTCTTCGGACTGCTGCTCGGCAGCATCTGCATCATGACGCTCGGCGTGCTGACCACGGCCTCGGAGTACGGAACCGGCATGATCCGGACCACCATGACGGCGTGCCCGAGCCGCGGTCGGGTACTCACGGCCAAGGCTGTGGTGTTCTTCCTGGTCGCGTTCACGGTGACCCTGGTCTCCACCGGCCTGGTCGGTCTCGCGCAGACGGCCATTCTCGACGGCACCGGCGCCCGGCAGCCCACCGGCGCGGAGTGGTTCAAGGCCACTGTGGGCGTGAGCCTCTACATGGCCCTGCTCGGGCTGTTCTCGCTCGTCGTCGGCTCGGTGCTGCGGCACTCGGCGGGCGCCATCACGATCATGATCGGTGTCGTGCTCGCCCCGCTGGTGATCGCGCTGTTCATGTTCACGCGCTCGCTGGAGAAGGTGCGCCAGTTCCTGTTCGAGTACTCGATCCCGAACCAGCTGAGCGTCTTCTACTCCAACTCCCTCACCGATTCCGGCCCGACCGGCTGGGACCCGCTGTGGATCCTCCTGGGCGCGACGGCCGCGGCGTTCGCCGGCGCGTGGGCCCTGCTGCGGACGCGGGACGTCTGAGCGACCGGAACCACCGCTAGAACCGCGGCGCGTTACGGGACCGCTGCACCCGGGTGGTGCGGCGGTCCTTGGCGTTCCAGCACGCCTTGTGCCAGTGCCGGCGGTCGTCCACCCCCGCGTGCTGGGGCCAGGCAACCACGTGCGGGACGCCGGAGGGGATCATCTGGTCGCAGCCGGGGCAGCGGTACGTCTTGCCCTCGGCGCCGGCACCCGCGACATGGCGCACGCTGAAGTCCTCGCCCTGCCAGCTCTCGGTGGACTGCCAGCCGCCGTAGCGGCCCGCGGCGTCGTCCTCGGCGCTCCGGCCGGAGGAGGCAGCGCCTCTCCCGGACTTGGGTCGGTTGCGGCGGGGGGACACGGGACACCTCACGAAGCTGTGCGGGAGACAGGGACCTTCTCCAGCCTACGCGGCGCCACCACCGGCGGGTGGGGAGAACCGACCACCACAAGTCCCCTCCCGGACGCGCCATTCCGCAGACAATCCGCAAATCTCTTCGCCAAGCCGTGTCCTCGGCACGTGTCCCACGGTTATGCCGGTGGGGGAGCTCCGTGTCGGGGCCGAGGAAGCAGGAAAGAGCAATGCGCGTAGGAAGTTTCGTGCTGGCGGCCCAGTTCCCCGGGCAGGGCCAAGGCGAGGCGCTGCACCGGGCGGTCCGCTCCGCGGAGGTCGCCGAGGAGGCCGGGCTGGACGCGGTCTGGCTGGGCGAGCACCACTTCGTCCCGTACGGGACGTGCCCGTCGGCGATCACCCTCGCCGCGCTGCTGCTCGGCCGCACCCGCCGGCTGCGGGTGGGTACGGCGGTCAGCGTACTGCCCACGGTCCACCCGGTCGCGCTCGGCGAGCAGGCGGCGCTGCTGCACGTGACGAGCGGCGGGCGGTTCTCACTCGGCGTCGGGCGCGGCGGCCCGTGGGTGGACCTGGAAGTGTTCGGCATGGGCCTGGAGGCGTACGAGAAGGGGTTCCCGGAGTCGCTGGACCTGCTGCTGCGCTGGCTGCGCGAGCCGTCTGTGTCGGCCTCGGGGGAACGGTTCGCCTTCCGCGAGGTCCCCGTCGTACCGCGCCCGTCGGAGGCGCTGACCCAGGTCCCGGGCCCCGAGGTCGTCGTCGCCTGCACCTCCGCGGCGAGCGTGCGGCTGGCCGCCGAGCGCGGGCTGCCGATGCTGCTGGGGATGCACATCGGGGACGAGGAGAAGGCCGAGATGGTAGCCCTGTGGCAGCGGTGCGCGCGGGCGGCGGGCCGGCCGGGCGAGGACATCCGCGGCGCCGCCCATGTCTCGGCGGGCGTCTGCCAGATCGCGGACCGGCGCACGGACGCGGTGGAGACCCTGCTGAAGGCGATGCCGGGCTGGCTGAAACAGGGCCTGGACGCCCATGTCACCGTGGACGGCCGGGTCCGCGGGATGCGCGATCCGCTGGAGTACACCGAACTGCTCTGCGGGTTGCACCCGGTGGGCACCCCGCGGCTGTGCGCCGACCGGCTCGCGGCGACCTCCGAGCGGACCGGTATCTCCCGCTTCGCCCTGCTCACGGAGGGTTCGGGCGATCTGGCGGCGACGGAGGAGAACCTGCGACGGCTCGGCACCGAGGTGCTGCCCCACCTCCGGTGACCGGGAGCGCGTCGTGTGAAGCTTGCCGCCCCGGTGGTCCAAGCACCTCCCGCGGACGGAGCGGCAAGCAGGCGACTCACGGCGTCAGCAGTCCCGCAGTTCCGGGGACTGGTTGAGGAGTTGGCTGCGCACGGAGGTGAAACGGGCCAGCGTCTCGTCGACCGAGGCGTCCAGCGGGAACACCGCCACCCGGTGGCAGTTCTGGAAGGCGAGCCGCACACCGAAGTGCCGCTGAAGCGCGCCGCGTATGGCGTCACTCGCCAGCGCACGCAGCAGCTGACCGCGTGCCTGCTCGTCCGGCGGGGGCGTCTGGTTGTCGGCGAACTGGCCGCCGTCCACCTTCAGCTGGGCCACCAGGGAGCTGATCATCTCCCACGCGTAGGGCAGGGAGGTCCGGACGCAGTCGACGAAGGCTGCTTCGTCGACCTCGCCTCGCTCGGCCTGTTCGAGTAGGGCCGGTGAGACGTCGAGCGACATGGGTTCTCCTCTCGCACCCCCGAACGACAGGGGTTGCCGGACAGGTCAGGGGGCTCGCGACTCCCAATACGGTGAGTACACGGGTCGCGACCTCCCGTTCACTACGGTAGGCACAAGAACGGACGCCCACCAGGCGAATGCATATACAGACCGGGCTAGTTGGGCACACAATCGGCCACAAGTGAACACGGGTGATCCAGGGAAAAAAGGGGCGACCCACGGGGAGTCCCGGTGGACGCCGGGCGGGAGGTCCCCGGGCGAATCGCGCGCACCGCCGTCCGTCCAGTAGCGTTGCCGACCATGCGTCTCGTCATTGCCCGGTGCTCCGTCGACTACGCCGGCCGGCTCACCGCCCATCTGCCGTCAGCGCCCCGTCTGATCCTGGTCAAGGCGGACGGCAGCGTCTCGATCCACGCGGACGACCGCGCCTACAAGCCGCTGAACTGGATGTCCCCGCCGTGCACGCTGAAGGAGGGCACCGGTGACGAGGAGGGCGTCTGGACCGTCGTCAACAAGGCGGGTGAGAAGCTCATCATCACGATGGAGGAGGTCCTGCACGACTCCTCGCACGAACTCGGCGTGGATCCGGGGCTGATCAAGGACGGCGTGGAAGCGCACCTCCAGGAGCTGCTCGCCGACCGCATCGAGACGCTCGGCGAGGGCTACACGCTGATCCGCCGCGAGTACATGACGGCCATCGGCCCGGTCGACATCCTGTGCCGGGACGCCGAGGGACGGACGGTCGCGGTCGAGATCAAACGGCGCGGTGAGATCGACGGCGTGGAACAGCTCACCCGCTATCTCGAACTGCTGAACCGCGATCCCCACCTCGCCCCGGTCCGCGGCGTCTTCGCGGCCCAGGAGATCAAGCCGCAGGCCCGCGTCCTCGCCACCGACCGCGGCATCGGCTGCCAGGTGCTGGACTACGAAGCCCTGCGCGGCATCGAGGACGACAAGCTGCGGCTGTTCTGAGGACGGCCGCAGGGCATTCGTACGACGCCGGGGGCCGGGTCCGTGTCATACGGACCCGGCCCCCGGCTCTTCGTGCGTCAGGCGACCGTCGCCGTGTCGGACGACGCCGGAGCCGCGCCGCCCTCGGAGGTGTCGGCCGGCGGGCCGGCCGAGAGGCCGGACGCCGGCGCCGAGGTGCCACCGCTCGGCTCCCCGGACGAGCCGGCGTCGGTGCCGCCGGTGGGGCCCGTAGTGCTCCCTTCCGAGGGGCCGCCGCTGGGCTCTCCCGTGCTCCCACCCGTGGGATCGCCGGAGCCGCCGCTCGTGGGGTCTGTGGTGCCTCCGCTGGAAGAGCCTCCGCTGCTTCCGCCCGGCGTGCCGCCGCCCGTGGAGCCCCCGGAGCTCCCGCCGGTCGAGCCACCGGTCTCCCCGCCGGTGCCGCCGCCCGAAGAGTCGGCAGGCCCCGACGGCTTCGGGGGCTTGGACGAGGAGGCCGGGGACGTGCCGTCACCCGACGGCTTGAGGCCCTCCGACGGCTCGGCGCCGCCCGGCGTCGGGTCCTCGGACGTGCCGGAGGTGCCGTCGTGGCCCGGATCCGACGGACGGCTGGTCGCCGTGCCGGTGTCGCCTCCCGGCGGGTCGGCGCCCAGGCTGCCGTCGTCCACGCCCTGCCCGGCGGACGGGTTGACGTTGTCGGAGGGGGTGTCGGCGCCGTTCTGCGAGGTGGCGCCGAGCGTCACCACCGTGCCGAGGACGGCCGCGAGCAGCGCGCCCGCGCCGGCCGCAACGAGGTTGCGCCGCGCCAGGCCCTTGAGGCCGACGCGGTGCTTGGCCGGGGCGTGCGGGGCGGACGGCGAACCCTGGACCGACGCCTGGTGGGTGACCAGCGTGGAGGCGTCCGGTCCGGGCTGCTGGAGCGTCGGGAAGGGCGCGGCCACCCCGCCCGGCGGGGACGCCGACTCCTCGGTGCGGGCGTCCGGCACCTCCTCGCCCGCCGTCGCGCCGAGGCCCGGCGCCGTACCGGAGCGGTCGGCGACCAGGGCGAGGGCGCGGCGCCCGGCGACCGTGCCGCGCTTGTCGGCGAGCGCGCCGCGCAGCCCGATGGAGGCCTCCAGCTCGGCACGGGCCCGGTCCAGCTGACCACCGCAGAGCGCGATGACGCCCAGCTCGTGGTGGAAGTAGGCCTGTTCGGCGACCTCTCCGGCGAGCCGGGAGGCCTCGGTGCCGTAACGCAGCGCGCGTGCCCAGGCGTTCCAGTCGAGGCCCGCGGCGAACGCGGGGGCGGCGGTGCGGGCGAGCCGTACGGCCGTGCTCTCCTCGCCCCCGGCGGACGGCGTGGTGACCGGCACCAGCACGGCCAGCGCGGCGAGCACGGCGTCCGCCTCGGCGCACACCCGCTCCGGGGTGACCGAGGGGTGGCCGGCCCACCAGGCGTAGTGGCGGGCCGCGGTGAGGGCCTGTACCTCGGCGTCCTCGCCGTATCCGGCGGTCTCCAGCTGGGTCAGCACACCGGCGGCGAGCCGGTAGCGGGAGCCGGCCGGGGAGACCAGGCCGCAGCTCGCCAGCTCGCCGAGCGCGGCGTCGGCGTGGGTGTCGCCGACCAGCGCGGGCAGGTGCGACTGGTGGGGCACCTCACCGCCGAGCGCTACGGCGAACCGCAGCGTGGCCCGCGCGGAGGCACTCAACCGGGAGGCGAGCAGCGGCGCGGGCGCGGCTGCCTCGCCGAGCGAGGGCAGGGGTACGTCGTCGCCGTCGTCCCCGTCCACGACGGCGTCCACGGGCGGCGCGTCCTCGAAGACGCCGAACTCCTCGACGGCGCTGGTGCCGGCCCGCAGGTGGTCGTGCTGGCTCAGCAGGGCACCGGCCTGCACGAAGCGCAGCGGCAGGCCCTCGGACTCGAACCAGAGGTCCCCGGCCCAGTTGGCCTCCTCCTCGGTGAGCACACGGCCGACGGCGCGCTCGATGAGTTCGACTCCGCCGGCCCGGTCCAGGCCGCTGAGGAGGACCTCCTCGATCTCCGACTCGGCGGACGGCGCGGGCACGTCCGGGGCCGCGCTGATCAGGAAGGCGCATTCGGGGGTGGCGTCGATCAGCTCGTCGAGCGCGCCACCGCCGAACTCGATGTCGTCCACCACGACGACCGCGCCGATCTCCCGGACGTACGCGAGGAGTTCGTCCCGGCCGGGCCGGTACCGCGGCGCGCTGTGCACGGCGTGGAAGAGGTCGTACAGCAGGTCGCTCGCGGTGCGGCGGTGGCCGCTGAGGCGGACGACGCCGTCGGGGGCGAGGTCCGAGCAGTCGTCGGCTACGAGGTCGAGCAGGCTGGTGCGGCCGGAGCCGCCCGGGCCGGTCAGGCGTACGGAGCGGCCGCGCGCGAGCAGCCGTACCAGCTGCTCGCGCTCGTCCTGGCGCTCCAGGAGCGGCTGGGCGGACGGGGCGGGGCCGGGCAGGACGGGCGGCCCGGCCCCGCGGTCGTGCTCGGCACGCTCGGCCGGTGTGTACTTGCGCGGCCGCTCGGGGTGCTCCCCGGGCGGGCAGGCCTCGATCTCGCTGCCGTCCACGGGGTTGACGGTGAGCAGGAAGTCGCCCGAGACGAGCTGCACCGTGCGGGCCGGTGCGGGTGCGTGCTGGACGAAGTCGGATGCGAGGGAATCCCTGGGTGGGCGCCGGCCCGGCACGTTGCCGTCGCCATGGCCGATGTCCTCGGGTTCCCGGGTGTTCGGGTCCATAGGTTCCAAGCCCCCCAAAAGCGTCGTGTGCCGGCCACGGCCGGCCCCTCCCGGCCTTGCCGCACACCGCGCTGTCGCTTCTGGTCCGGGCCCGCTCGAGGGTTGCTGAGCTGCGGGCGACCGAACCCTAAACCTTCGGCCAGTATCCACGACAGCCCGGGGTACCGCCCGGCCCGAGACGTCACGGTCTCATGAGGATTGCGCGCCACGTACGGTTCGCCGACGTGCGCCCGGGTCTCCCCCGTCGCCCGGTTCACACCTGTTCGGGCCGGGCTGAAGTGGACCGGTCTGGGGCCTGTCCGGCGGATCAAGGCGCAGGAAAGCGGGGGTCGTTGTCAGCCCAGGTGAGCGGGGTCCGGTGCGTGCGGCCGCAAGGTGGAGGAGGGAGTCGACGCGATGGGGCCCCTGCTCGTCAAGAGCCTGGGGGAGTCGGCGACCGACGACAACGCCGCTGGGGGTCCCCCCTGCTCGAAGAGCTTGGGGGAGTGCGTGCCGGACCCCGCGTCTGCGGCGTGATCCGCCGGACAGCACACCTAGACGCGGGGCAGGGACTCGACGCCGATGCCGCCCTCGATGGCGAGGATGCGGTGCAGCCGGGTGGCCACCAGCAGGCGCTGCATCTGCGGCGGCACGTCACGCAGCACCAGCCGCCGGCCACAGCGGCCGGCCCGCCGGTGGACACCCATGATCACGCCGAGTCCGGTGGCGTCCCAGGAATCGAGCTCGGACAGGTTGAGCACCAGGTCGCCGACGCCGTCGTCGACGGCCGAGTGCAGGACCGTACGGGCGTCCGCCGCGCTGCGGACGTCGAGGCGGCCCCCGACGACCAGCTCGGCGTGGTCGCCCCTGATATGCATATGCGCTCCCCGTGAATGCTGTGGCGTACTCCGTGACGGCGGCTGTGCAACCTCTGACTGCTTCCGCGGCGGTCTGGTTGCTGCTTGTAAGCGAACCGATACCGAATTCACCCCGGAGGGTGACCCCAGTGGCCCCTGTGCGGTCTCAGTGCTTGTAGAAGCCCTGCCCGCTCTTGCGCCCGATGTCACCGGCGTCAACCATCCGGCGCATCAGCTCCGGCGGCGCGAACTTCTCGTCCTGGGTCTCGGTGTAGATGTTGTCTGCGGCGTGCAGCAGGATGTCGACGCCGGTCAGGTCCGCGGTCGCGAGCGGGCCCATGGCGTGGCCGAAGCCGAGCTTGCAGGCGAGGTCGATGTCCTCGGCGGTGGCGACGCCCGACTCGTAGAGCTTGGTCGCCTCGACGACGAGCGCCGAGATGAGCCGGGTGGTCACGAAGCCGGCCACGTCCCGGTTGACCACGATGCAGGTCTTGCCCACGGACTCGGCGAACTCCCGTGCCCGGGCGAGGGTTTCGTCGCTGGTCTTGTAGCCGCGGACCAGTTCGACGAGCTGCATCATCGGCACCGGCGAGAAGAAGTGCACTCCGACGACCCGCTCCGGGCGCTCCGTCACGGCCGCGATCTTGGTGATCGGGATGGCGGAGGTGTTGGAGGCGAGCACGGTGTCCTCGCGGGCGAGCTTGTCGAGGGTGCGGAAGATCTCGTGCTTGACCTCGAGCTTCTCGAAGACGGCCTCGACCACGACGTCCGCGTCGGCGGCCGCGTCCAGGTCGGTGGTCGCGGTGATGCGGGCAAGGGCGGCGTCGGCGGCGTGCGCCTCCATCCTGCCCTTGGCGACGAACTTGTCGTACGAGGCCTTGATGCCGTCCGTGCCACGCCTCAGTGCCTCGTCAGTGACGTCCCGCAGGACGACGTCCCAGCCCGCCTGCGCGGAGACCTGGGCGATGCCGGACCCCATGAGACCGGCCCCGATGACGGCGAGCTTCCGTGACACTGACGACTCCCCTTCGAAACGACTGCACGACGACTGCGCGAGCGCTTGGCGCTTACCCGCTGCTTACGCACGGCTCCTGTGCGGACATTAGCGCTCACGCGGGTCCTTGAGACCCGTAAGTAATGCGTGTCACTGTCTCAGGGCGTGAGACGCCCGTCACGTCCGGTGCGGCGGACTCGGCCACGAAATCCTCCCGGCTGGGCCCGGGTTGGCGCCACCACGAAAACGCCGCCCCGCGACCGTCGCGGGAACGTCTAGATTGGCCCCATGGTCAACCTGACGCGCATCTACACCCGGACCGGGGACAAGGGCACCACCGCCCTCGGTGACATGAGCAGGGTCGCCAAGACCGACCTGCGGATCTCGGCGTACGCCGACGCCAACGAGGCGAACGCGGTGATCGGCACGGCGATCGCGCTGGGCGGGCTCGGCGAGGACGTCGTCAAGGTCCTCACCCGGGTGCAGAACGACCTGTTCGACGTGGGTGCGGACCTGTCCACGCCGGTGGTGGAGAACCCGGAGTTCCCGCCGCTGCGGGTCGAGCAGTTCTACGTCGACCGGCTGGAGGCGGACTGCGACCGCTTCAACGCCGGGCTCGACAAGCTCCGCTCCTTCATCCTCCCCGGCGGGACGCCGGGCGCGGCCCTGCTCCACCAGGCGTGCACGGTGGTCCGCCGGGCCGAGCGCTCGACCTGGGCAGCCCTGGAGGTGCACGGCGAGACGATGAACCCGCTCACCGCGACCTACCTCAACCGGCTGTCGGACCTGCTGTTCATCCTGGCGCGCACGGCCAACAAGGCCTCCGGGGACGTGCTGTGGGTACCGGGCGGCGAACGCTGAGCACGGCTTCCCGCCCGGGGCGCCCGCTCACCGTCCGGCCGGTGTGCGCTCCTGGTCCGTGCGGGCCGACCCGGCCGGAGCCTTCTTGGGGAAGAGCAGGTACGACAGCGTGATCAGCCCGTGGATCCCGGCGATGCGCAGTGTCGTGCCCTGCCAGGACCTGAGCGGCTCGGTGGCGGACGGGTCGCCGACGAACAGGATCGCCGCCTGGAGCAGGCCGAGGGCGACGCACGACGCGACGAGGGTACGCAGCCAGAGGCCGCCCTCGTAGCGGGCCCGGGCCAGGCCGTGACGGGGCGGCTTCTCGGGGCGCGGGCCGCCGGCCAGGCGGTGGGCCGCGCGGGCGTCGAGCCGGCGGACGGTGTAGTGGCCGTAGCCGACGGTGAAGCCGATGTACAGGGCGGCCAGGCCGTGCTCCCAGCCGGGCTCCGCGCCGTTCTTCAGATCGACGGCGGTGACCACGAACAGGACCAGTTCCAGCAGCGGCTCGCACAGCAGCAGGGCCATGCCGGTACGGCGCCACCGCAGGAGGTAGCGAGCGGTCAGGCCCAGCGCCAGCAGTACCCAGAAGCCCACCTCGCAGGCGATGATCAGCGCGACGATCACGATTGCTCCTCTCGGTTCCCACCTCCAGGCTCGTGGCTGCCCGCGTCCGGTGCGTCGTCGGCGGTGACGAACCGCGTGTGCATCCTTCGATGTACGCGCGGACCCTCCCGGGGCATCAGGCGCCGGACGGCTCCCCCGTGTTGGATGGACACATGGCCCGAGGACTCCGCCCGCACCGCCACGACGTGTACATCGCCGTGGGCGGGCTGCTCGGCGGACTGGTACTGCTCGGCGTCGGGCTGCACACCCGCACCCGCCACGACCCGTCCTCCGTCCTGGACCAGGCCTGGGCGGTCGCCGTCCCGCTGCTGGTGATGGCGGGCTGCGAGCTGCTGCGCCGCACCCGGCCGGGGCCCGCCCTGCTCGTCGGCACGGCGGCGGTCGTCGCGGACCTCCCGACGCGGGGCAGCCTGGCCACCCTGGTGATGTTCACCGATCTGGTCTACGCGGCGGTGCTGTACGGCCCGCCCGCCTCGGCCCGCCTCATTCCCTGGATCACCGGTCTGCTCACGGTGGTCGGCACGGTCGTGCCGCTCGTGGTCTGGCGCACACCGCAGGCACTGCTGCTGGGCGTGGGCGTCGCGCTGGTCAGCCTGGTGCCGGCGGCGACCGGCTGGGTGGTGCGCAACCACCGTGACACCGCCGTCGCCGAGCGGCTGCGGGCCGAACAGACCGCGCTGCTGGCGGACATGGACCGCGCGCAGGCGGTCGTCGCGGAACGGGCCCGGATGGCGAGGGAGTTGCACGACATGATCGCCAACCACATGTCCGCCATCGCCATCCACTCCACGGCCGCGCTGTCCCTGGACGACCCGGAGACCTCGCGGCAGGCGCTCACCGTGATCCGGGAGAACAGCGTCGAGGGGCTGGCGGAGATGCGGCGGCTGATCGGCATCCTGCGCGACAGCGGGGACGAGCACGCCCCTGCCGCCGCACCCACCCTGGACGGTCTTGAGGCGCTGGCCGAGGCGGCCCGCGGCAACGGTCTCGAGGTCACGCTCGACGCCCGCCACGGCGAGGTTCCGACGCCGGTGGAGCTGGCGGCGTACCGGATCGTGCAGGAGTCGCTGACCAACGCACTCAAGCACGCGGCTCCGGGCCGTGTCACCGTCACGCTGGCCCGGCACGACGGCGCGCTCGAGGTACGGGTGACCAGTCCCTACGGGCACCAGGGCGGGCCGCGCGCCCCGGGCTCCGGTGCCGGTCTGGTCGGGATGCGGGAGCGGGCCGCGCTGCTCGGTGGCGCGTTCGCGGCCGGTCCCGGGGGCGCCGTCTGGACCGTCCGTGCCACCCTGCCCCTGGGTGAAGGCGAAGGAGATCCCGCATGATCCGTGTTCTGGTCGCCGAGGACCAGTCCGCCGTCCGCGCCGGGCTGGTCCTGATCCTGCGCAGCGCGCCCGGCATCGAAGTGGCCGGCGAGGCGGCCGACGGCGAGCAGGCGGTGGCGCTGGCCCGCGAGCTGCGGCCCGACGTGGTGCTGATGGACGTTCAGATGCCGCGGCTGGACGGGGTCTCGGCGACCCGGCAGGTGGTCGCGGAGCAACTGGCGGACGTCCTCGTGCTGACCACCTTCGACCTGGACGAGTACGTCTTCGGGGCGCTGCGCGCGGGCGCGGCCGGGTTCCTGCTCAAGAACGCCGAGGCGCGGGAGCTGGTGGAGGCGGTGCGCACGGTGGCGCGCGGGGAGGGGATCGTCGCGCCCGCCGTCACACGGCGCCTGATCGCCGAGTTCGCCGCCGGTCCGGTACGGGAGGCGAAGGCGGCGCCGACCGCGCTGGGTACCCTCACCCCGCGGGAGCGCGAGGTGCTGTCGTGTCTGGGCGAGGGGCTGTCCAACGCCGAGATCGCACTCCGCCTGGACCTCGCGGAAGGCACCGTGAAGACCCACGTCAGCCGCCTGCTGGGCAAGCTGGAGCTGCGCAGCCGGGTCCAAGCGGCGGTGCTGGCCCAGGAGTTGGGGATCTGAGGGCGGGCGAAGCAGCTGGTCCAGACCTATTGACCCATGGTCCAGACCTTTCTATTCTCGCGGCATCGGTGGGCGTGATGGCTCAGTCACGCTCCCGAACACAACCCCCACCGCCGAAGGGGTGGCCGTAGCGCCCCGCAGGCGACATCACAAGAGGAGGCGCGGTATGCGCTTCAGACACAGAGCCGCGGCCGGGTTCGCGACCCTGCTGCTCCCGCTGGCCGGGCTCGTCGGCCTCGCGGGCTCCGCCCAGGCCGCAACGTCGGCCACCGCCACCTACGCCAAGACCCAGGACTGGGGCTCCGGCTTCGAGGGCAAGTGGACGGTGACCAACTCCGGGACCACGACGATCAGTGCGTGGACGATCGAGTGGGACTTCCCCTCCGGTACGTCCGTCACCTCCGCCTGGGACGCGGACGTGACCAGCTCCGGCACCCACTGGACCGCCAAGAACAAGTCCTACAACGGCACCCTCGCCCCGGGCGCCTCCGTCTCCTTCGGCTTCAACGGCGCCGGCTCCGGATCCCCGAGCAACTGCAAGCTCAACGGGGGCAGTTGTGACGGCGGCAGCACGGTACCCGGCGACAACCCGCCCTCCGCGCCGGGCGCCCCGACCGCCTCGAACATCACCGACACCTCGGTGAAGCTCACCTGGAGCGCGGCCACCGACGACAAGGGCGTCAAGAACTACGACGTACTGCGCGACGGCAGGACGGTCGCGACCGTGACGACGACCTCGTACACGGACACCGGACTGACCGCCGGCACCGACTACTCCTACAGCGTCCAGGCCCGCGACACCGCCGACCAGACCGGCCCGGTCAGCGGCTCGGTCGCCGTGCGCACCACCGGCGGAGGCGGCGGAACTCCCCCGCCCGGCAACAAGGTCCGGCTCGGCTACTTCACCGAGTGGGGCATCTACGGCCGTAACTACAACGTCAAGAACATCGTGACGTCCGGCTCCGCATCGAAGATCACGCACATCAACTACGCCTTCGGCAACGTCACCGGCGGCAAGTGCGCGATCGGCGACTCCTACGCCGACTACGACAAGGCGTTCACCGCCGACCAGTCGGTCAGCGGCGTCGCCGACACCTGGGACCAGCCGCTGCGCGGCAACTTCAACCAGCTGCGCCAGCTGAAGGCCAAGTACCCGAACATCAAGGTGCTGTGGTCCTTCGGCGGCTGGACCTGGTCCGGCGGCTTCGCGGACGCGGCCAAGAACCCGACGGCCTTCGCCCAGTCCTGCTACGACCTGGTGAAGGACTCCCGCTGGGCCGATGTGTTCGACGGCATCGACATCGACTGGGAGTACCCGAACGCCTGCGGCCTGACCTGTGACACCAGCGGGCCGGCGGCCTTCAAGAACCTGGCGGCCGCGCTGCGGGCGAAGTTCGGCAACAACGCCCTGGTCACGGCGGCCGTCTCCGCCGACGGCTCCTCCGGCGGCAAGGTCGACGCCGCCGACTACGGCGGGGCGGCGCAGTACCTCGACTGGTACAACGTGATGACGTACGACTTCTTCGGCGCCTGGGACGCGAAGGGCCCCACCGCCCCGCACTCCCCGCTCACCTCCTACAACGGCATCCCGCAGGCCGGCTTCACCACGGCCGACGCGATCGCCAAGTACAAGGCCAAGGGCGTACCGGCGAGCAAGCTGCTCATCGGCATCGGCCTCTACGGCCGCGGCTGGACCGGGGTCACCCAGGACGCCCCCGGCGGCACGGCCACGGGCCCGGCGTCGGGTACGTACGAGCAGGGCATCGAGGACTACAAGGTGCTCAAGACGTCCTGCCCGGCCACCGGCACCATCGCGGGCACGGCCTACGCGAAGTGCGGCAGCAACTGGTGGTCCTACGACACCCCGGCCACCATCGGCACGAAGATGTCCTGGGCGAAGACGCAGGGCCTCGGCGGCGCCTTCTTCTGGGAGTTCAGCGGTGACACCAGCAACGGCGAACTGGTGAACGCCATCAACAGCGGTCTGTCGTAAGGGCCCACCGGCCCGAGACCGGAAGAGCTCCCCCGGACCACGTCCGGGGGAGCTCTTCCGTTGCTGTGCCACGGCCGTCGCTACGCCACATTCACTCGTTGTCCGGGCGGCGCCGCCTCCAGCCAGGCGAGGAAGCCGGTCAACGCGTCCTCGCTCATCGCGAGTTCCAGGCGGGTACCGCGGTGCAGGCAGGTGAGGACGACCGCGTCGGAGAGCAGGGCGAGTTCCTCCTCGCCCTCGGGCAGGCGGCGGCCGGCCACCTCGATGGACGCACGCTCCAGGGTGCGGCGGGGGCGGGGGGCGTAGGAGAAGACACGGAACCACTCGACGCGGTCGCCGTTGTAGCGGGCGACGCCGTAGCTCCAGCCCTTGCCGCTGGTGTCGGTCTTCTCCGGCACGTCCCAGCGCAGGCTGCAGTCGAAGGTGCCGCCGGAGCGCTGGATGAGCCTGCGGCGCAGACCGAAGACGAACAGTCCCACCACCACGAGCAAGACCGCCAGCCCGCACACAGTCAGAGCGAGGACCATCGACACCGACCTCCTCGTCTCCTAGGTAACGGAACGGAAAAAACACCCACATTCACCTCAGCCGCGGCCGGTACCGGATTGCTCCGGTACCGGCCGCGGCTGAGTGACGTCATCACACGGCTGGCTGGTTCAGCTCGCTGTCGCCGCGCGCAGTCGGACCTCCGCGCGGCGCTCGGCATGAGCGTCGCCCTCCGCCTTCGCGCGTTCGAGCTCCCGCTCGGTGCGCTGGACGTCGATCTCGTCCGAGAGTTCGGCGATCTCCGCCAGCAGCGACAGCTTGTTGTCCGCGAACGAGATGAAACCGCCGTGCACCGCGGCTACGACCGTCGCACCTTCACTCGTACGGATGGTCACCGGGCCCGACTCCAGCACACCGAGCAGCGGCTGGTGACCGGGCATGACGCCGATGTCGCCGGACGTGGTGCGCGCGACGACCAGGGTGGCCTCGCCGGACCAGACCTGGCGGTCGGCGGCGACCAGCTCGACGTGCAGCTCAGCAGCCAAGAGTGGCTCCTCGGGTCACCACCCGGCGGGACTGCCGGGTGTTGGGGTCAATTCTAAGGGGCGTGGGAGAGGGGGCGGGACGCACCCGCCCCCTCAGGTGAGCTGGATGCTCAGGAGACGCCCAGCTCCTTCGCGTTCTTCTTCAGGTCCTCGATACCACCGCACATGAAGAACGCCTGCTCGGGGAAGTGGTCGTACTCGCCGTCGCAGATCGCGTTGAACGCCGCGATCGACTCGTCCAGCGGCACGTCCGAGCCGTCCACACCGGTGAACTGCTTGGCGACGTGGGTGTTCTGGGACAGGAAGCGCTCCACGCGACGGGCACGGTGGACGACGAGCTTGTCCTCCTCGCCGAGCTCGTCGATACCGAGGATCGCGATGATGTCCTGGAGGTCCTTGTACTTCTGCAGGATGTTCTTCACGCGCATGGCCGCGTTGTAGTGGTCCTGCGCGATGTAGCGCGGGTCCAGGATCCGGGACGTGGAGTCCAGCGGGTCCACGGCCGGGTAGATGCCCTTCTCCGAGATCGGACGGGAGAGGACCGTCGTCGCGTCGAGGTGGGCGAAGGTGGTGGCCGGAGCCGGGTCGGTCAGGTCGTCCGCGGGGACGTAGATCGCCTGCATCGAGGTGATCGAGTGACCACGGGTCGAGGTGATGCGCTCCTGGAGCAGACCCATCTCGTCGGCCAGGTTCGGCTGGTAACCCACCGCGGACGGCATACGGCCGAGCAGCGTGGAGACCTCGGAACCGGCCTGGGTGAAGCGGAAGATGTTGTCGATGAAGAACAGCACGTCCTGCTTCTGGACGTCACGGAAGTACTCGGCCATGGTCAGGCCGGCCAGCGCGACGCGCAGACGGGTGCCCGGGGGCTCGTCCATCTGACCGAAGACCAGCGCGGTCTTGTCGATGACGCCCGACTCGCTCATCTCGTCGATGAGGTCGTTGCCCTCACGGGTGCGCTCGCCGACACCGGCGAACACGGAGACACCGTCGTGGTTGTTGGCGACACGGTAGATCATCTCCTGGATGAGCACCGTCTTGCCGACGCCGGCGCCGCCGAACAGACCGATCTTGCCGCCCTTGACGTACGGGGTCAGCAGGTCGATGACCTTGACGCCGGTCTCGAACATCTCGGTCTTCGACTCGAGCTCGTCGAAGTTCGGCGCCTTGCGGTGGATCGGCCAGCGCTCGCCGTCGTACTCGGCGTCGACGTTCAGCACCTCACCGAGGGTGTTGAACACCTTGCCCTTGGTGAAGTCGCCGACCGGGACCGAGATCGCCGAGCCGGTGTCCGTCACCGGGGACTGGCGGACCAGGCCGTCGGTGGGCTGCATGGAGATCGTGCGGACCAGGCCGTCACCCAGGTGCTGGGCGACCTCCAGGGTCAGCGTCTTCTGCTCGCCCTCGTTCGCCGGGTCGGCGACCTTGACGTGAAGGGCGTTATTGATGTCCGGCATCGCGTCGACGGGGAACTCCACGTCGACGACCGGGCCGATGACCCGCGCGACGCGGCCCGCCGCCGTGGCCGTCTCAACAGTGGTGGTCATTACTTGTCACTCCCCGCGGTCGCGTCGGCCAGGGCGCTCGCGCCACCGACGATCTCGCTGATTTCCTGGGTGATTTCGGCCTGGCGGGCCGCGTTGGCAAGCCGGGAGAGCGTGTCGATCAGCTCGCCCGCGTTGTCGGTGGCCGACTTCATCGCGCGCCGGGTGGCGGCGTGCTTCGAAGCGGCCGACTGGAGCAGCGCGTTGTAGATACGGCTCTCCACATAGCGCGGCAGCAGCGCGTCGAGGACGTCCTCCGCCGAGGGCTCGAAGTCGTACAGCGGAAGGATCTCGCCCTTCGGCGCGGCCTCTGCCGAGACCTCGTCGAGGCGCAGCGGCAGCAGCCGGGCGTCGGTCGCCGTCTGCGTCATCATCGAGACGAACTCCGTGTAGACGATGTGGAGTTCGTCCACGCCGCCGTTCGCGGTGTCCTTCTGGATGGCCTCGATCAGCGGGGCCGCCACCGTCTTGGCGTCCGCGTACGAGGGCTCGTCGGTGAAGCCGGTCCACGACTCCGTGATCTTGCGCTCACGGAAGTTGTAGTGGGCCACGCCGCGCCGGCCGACGATGTAGGCGTCGACCTGCTTGCCCTCGCGCTCGAGGCGCTCGGTCAGCTGCTCCGCCGCCTTGATGGCGTTGGAGTTGAAGGCGCCGGCCAGACCGCGGTCGCTCGTCAGGAGCAGCATCGCGGCGCGGGTCGGGTTCTCCGCCTCCGTGGTCAGCGGGTGCTTGGTGTTGGACCCGGTTCCGACCGCCGTGACCGCGCGGGTCAGTTCCTGCGCGTACGGCGTGGAGGCCGACACCTTGCGCATCGCCTTGACGACGCGCGAGGCGGCGATCATCTCCATCGCCTTGGTGATCTTCTTGGTCGCGGTGACGGATCGGATGCGACGCTTGTAGACCCGGAGCTGGGCTCCCATGAGTCAGGTCCCTTCCTTACGTCACTTGGCGGCAGCGGCCGGGGTGTCCTCGCCGAGCAGCTTGCCGTCGCCCGTCTCGAACTGCTTCTTGAACTCGGCGATCGCCTCGGCCACGGCCTGGAGCGTGTCGTCGGACATCTTGCCGCCCTCCTTGATGGAGGTCATGAGGCCCTGCTCCTTGCGGTGCAGGTACTCCAGGAGCTCCTTCTCGAAGCGGCGGATGTCGGCGACCGGCACGTCGTCCATCTTGCCGGTGGTGCCGGCCCACACGGAGACGACCTGGTCCTCGGTAGCCATCGGCTGGTACTGGTCCTGCTTCAGCAGCTCGACCATGCGCTGACCGCGCTCCAGCTGGGACTTCGAGGCGGCGTCCAGGTCGGAACCGAAGGCGGCGAACGCCTCCAGCTCACGGAACTGGGCCAGGTCCACGCGCAGACGGCCGGAGACCTGCTTCATCGCCTTGTGCTGCGCGGAACCACCGACTCGGGAGACGGAGATACCGACGTTCAGCGCGGGGCGCTGACCGGCGTTGAACAGGTCCGACTCCAGGAAGCACTGGCCGTCGGTGATGGAGATGACGTTGGTCGGGATGAACGCCGAGACGTCGTTGGCCTTGGTCTCGACGATCGGCAGACCGGTCATCGAGCCCTTGCCCATGTCGTCGGACAGCTTCGCGCAGCGCTCCAGCAGCCGGGAGTGCAGGTAGAAGACGTCGCCCGGGTAGGCCTCACGGCCCGGCGGACGGCGCAGCAGCAGCGACACGGCACGGTAGGCGTCGGCCTGCTTCGACAGGTCGTCGAAGATGATCAGGACGTGCTTGCCCTGGTACATCCAGTGCTGACCGATGGCGGAACCGGTGTACGGCGCCAGGTACTTGAAGCCGGCCGGGTCGGACGCCGGGGCGGCCACGATGGTCGTGTACTCCAGCGCGCCGTTCTCCTCCAGCGAGCGCCGGACCGACGCGATGGTGGAGCCCTTCTGGCCGATGGCGACGTAGATGCAGCGGACCTGCTTGTTCGGGTCGCCGGTGCGCCAGTTGTCGCGCTGGTTGATGATCGTGTCGACGGCCAGGGCGGTCTTGCCGGTCTGGCGGTCGCCGATGATCAGCTGACGCTGACCGCGGCCGATCGGGGTCATGGCGTCGACGGCCTTGTAGCCGGTCTCCATCGGCTCGTGCACCGACTTGCGCTGCATGACCGTGGGGGCCTGCAGTTCGAGGGCGCGGCGGCCCTCGGTCTCGATCTCGCCGAGGCCGTCGATCGGGTTGCCGAGCGGGTCCACCACGCGGCCGAGGTAGCCCTCGCCCACGGCGACGGACAGGACCTCACCGGTGCGCTGCACCGGCTGGCCCTCCTCGATGCCGCTGAACTCACCGAGGACGATGGCACCGATCTCGCGCTCCTCGAGGTTGAGGGCGAGGCCGAGGGTGCCGTCCTCGAACTTCAGCAGTTCGTTGGCCATGGCCGAGGGAAGGCCCTCGACCTTCGCGATGCCGTCGCCGGCAAGGGTGACCGTACCGACCTCCTCGCGCGAGGCCGCGTCCGGCTTGTACGACTGGACGAAGTTCTCCAGCGCGTCCCGGATCTCCTCCGGCCGGATCGTGAGCTCCGCCATCTGGGTTCCCTGCTCTCCTTGTTGGGCCCGAAGTTTCACTTGGGGGTATTGCGAGTCCCGGACTCCCCCCAATAAGAGGTGAATCCTCTGCACGGCCCAACCAGGGCCGTCGTGTACGTCTTGCGTGTTGAGTTGCTGCTAGCTCGCCATGCGGCGGGCGGCGTCCTCGAGCCGGTCCGCGAGGGAGCCGTTGATGACCTCGTCGCCGACCTGCACCCGCATCCCGCCGAGGACGTCGGGGTCCACGTCGAGGTTGAGGTGCATCTGACGGCCGTAGAGCTTCGCGAGGGCCGCGCCGAGGCGCTGCCTCTGCGTGTCGCTCAGCGGGACCGCCGAGGTGACGACGGCGACCATGCGGTTGCGACGGTCGGCGGCGAGCTTGGTCAGGGACTCCAGTCCCGCTTCCAGGCTACGTCCCCGCGGCGCGGTCACAAGGCGCGTCACCAGACGCTCGGTGGTCGCGGCCGCGCGGCCGCCGAGCAGCCGGCGCAGCAGCTCCTTCTTGGCCGAGGCGGTCGCGGCGCGGTCGGTCAGGGCCGCGCGCAGCCCGGTGTTCGAGGAGACGATCCGGCCGAAGCGGAACAGTTCGTCCTCGACGCTGTCGAGCGTGCCACCCCGCTGCGCCGCGGTGAGGTCGGCGACGTCCGCCAGCTCCTCCAGCGTGTCGACCAGGTCGCGGGGCTGCGACCAGCGGGAACGCACCATGCCGGACACCAGGTCGACGGCCGTGCCGCCGACCTGCCCGCCGAGCAGGCGCTGCACCAGCGTGGCCTTGGCCTCACCGGACTGCGCCGGGTCGGTCAGGACCCGACGCAGGCCGACCTCGCGGTGGAGCAGCGCGGTGACGGCCGCCAGCTCGTCGGCGAGCCGGCCGGCGTCCACGGAGGTGGAGTCGGTCAGCGCGTCCAGACGCTCACGTGCGGCGGTCAGTGCCTCACGGCTGGCTCCGTGCATGGTCATCGAGTCGCCTCGGCCTTCTCCTCGAGTTCGTCGAGGAAGCGGTCGATCACACGGCTCTGCCGGGCGTGGTCCTCGAGGGACTCGCCGACGAGCTTGCCGGCCAGCTCGGTGGCCAGCGTGCCGACGTCCTGCCGGAGCGCGGACGCGGCGGACTTGCGGTCGGCCTCGATCTGGGCGTGGCCGGCGGCGATGATCTCCTCGCGCTGACGCTGGCCCTCGGCCCGCATCTCCGCGATGAGCGTGGCGCCCTGCTCCTGCGCCTCCTGGCGCAGGCGCGCGGCCTCGTGCCGGGCCTCGGCGAGCTGAGCCTTGTACTGCTCAAGGACGCTCTGGGCCTCGGTCTGCGCGGCCTCGGCCTTCTCGATACCGCCCTCGATGGCCTCGCGGCGCTCCTCCAGAACCTTGTTGATGTTCGGGAGGAGCTTCTTGGCGAGGAAACCGAAGACGATGACGAAGGCGAGCAGGCCGATGACGAGCTCGGGAATCGGCGGAACGAGGGGGTTCTCCTTGCCCTCGGTCGCCAGAATGAGCAGCTGGCTCATGTCATTGCCTTTCGTCTAGGGAGCTTTCGCTGATCGGCGAATCAGGTGCCGTAGACGAACGGCATGACCAGACCGATCAGGGCCAGCGCCTCACAGAAGGCGAAGCCGAGGATCTGGTTGGCGCGGATCAGGCCGGCGGCCTCGGGCTGGCGGGCCAGGGCCTGGGTGCCGTTGCCGAAGATGATGCCGACGCCGACGCCGGGGCCGATGGCAGCGAGGCCGTAACCGATGGAGCCGAGCGAGCCGGAAACAGCGGCAAGGGTCTGGGACATGCCAGTTCTTCCTTTTCTTTACGGACCGGTGGGGGTTGGCCACCGGACGATCAGGGGGTTGCTCCGCGGGGCGCTCAGTGGTGCTCTGCGAGCGCGCCCTGGATGTACGTGCACGTAAGGAGGACGAAGACGTACGCCTGCAGTGCCTGGATGAAGAGCTCGAAGGCCGTCATCACGATCGTCATGATGAAGCTGACGCCCGCGTAGGCGATGCCGACGCCGTTGAGCAGGTACCAGCTGGCGATGGTGAAGAGCAGCAGCAGCGTGTGGCCCGCGAACATGTTCGCGAACAGTCGCACCGCGTGGGTGAAGGGCCGCACCAGCAGGTTCGAGAAGAACTCGATCGTCATGGCCAGCGGCAGCACCGGGCCCAGCGACTTGTCGTAGCCCGTCACGTTCTTGAAGAAGCCCACGAAGCCGTGACGCTTGAAGGTCAGCGAGACCCACAGGACGTAGACGATCACGGCGAGCACCATCGGGTACGCGATGATCGAGGTCACCGGGAACTGGGCGACCGGGATGATCGACCAGAGGTTCATCATCCAGATGAAGAAGAACAGGGAGACGACGAGCGGGACGTACTTCTCGCCTTCCTTCTTGCCGATCGTCTCGTAGACGACCCCGCGCCGGATGAAGTCGTAGCCCGCCTCGGCGACCATCTGGAGCTTGCCCGGCACGACCTTCGGCTTGCGGAAGGCGGCCCAGAAGAAGCCGATGACGATGACGGAGCCGAGCAGCGCCAGCAACATCGGCTTGTTGAAGTACAGGTTGCTGTCCGCGTTGCCCCAGAGGGGCTCGAACAGGAACGAGTGCAGGCCCGGAGCGGGGAAGCCACAGCCGGCGAAGATGTGGCAGTCGGTCTCGAAGGCGAGCACCTGCGTCGGGTCAGCACTCACCGCGGGCTCCTTCAGCGTGGCGCATAGGTACGGCAACCTCGTTGTGTCGGCGCGGCGTGCGGCCGCGGTTCGGCACGGGACTGGTGTTACGGATGTGGGGGCGGCAGTGGGGCATCTCGCCTCGCGATCGAACAGGCGTCAGCTGTGATGCCCGCGCCCGCGATGCCGCAGTTGGCACCGGACGATAGCAGGATCTCTCATGCGTCTTTATCCCGGCCCTACCGCTCACGACGAGCGCTCCGTCTTTTCGGACTTCTCGGCGGCCGTGGACGGGGCCGAGTCGGGCTCGACGTAGAGGATCTTGGACTTCATGTGGGCCCGCGTCTGCGCCGCGGTCCAAGTCAGTGTGGCGGCGAGCAGGGTGAAGGCGAAGGACTTGGGGTTGAACAGCGTGGTGTGCTTGAACGCGGCCAGGAAGACGAACAGCAGCAGGATCTGGGCCGCGTAGAGCATCAGGCCCATCGCCTGGAAGAGATGCGGAAGCGACTTGGCCGTGCGCTGCAGGACGTAGAGGCCGAGCCCCATGAACAGGATCACGACCAAGGTCGCGACGACCGCGCCGATCGCCCCTTTGCCACCGGCGACCACGCCACTGACGACGGCGGCGACCGCACCGACGGCGGCTGTGGGCACAGCGGCCTCGGCCAGGATCCGGGCGTCATTCGACGGCATCGCGGCAACTCCGCATTCACAGGGGGCAGGGCGTCGTCATGGACGAGCGTAGTCCCGGTGCCGAGGGGAGAAACCTCGGCCCACCAGGACCTTCTCACTGTGGCCCTTCGGCTCTCCGGGATACTCGTGAACGGTATCACAAACTATTTGATGAGGTCTTTACCTCCAAGGTGTGCTGACCCTCACACGTGAGAGTACAGCTGCACTTCCGTGCAAAATCCAGGCCTATTCGCCCGATATTGGGGAGATTTGTCACGCCACGGGTTGGCAACGTCTTAGTCAGATTCTTACCTTGGCCGTCAGCGCGACGTTCCCGCTTTCCGCCCGTCCAGAACGCGCGAACGGGCTCCGACGGCGGTCGCTCCGTTGACACCGGCCGCACCGGCACGGACCGGCACGGCCGCGGCCACGGGCGTCTCCCCCGGCACAGGGCTCTCCGCGGTCGCGGAAGCCCCGACGGTCTCCTCCTTCGGCGCGGACGCAGTGGACGCGGGCGTGGAGGCGTCCCAGGCCCTGGTCCCGCGACGGCGGCGGTAGCGCGGCGGCACGAACTGCTCGGCCCAGCGCGGGGCACGCGGGGTGAAACGCGGCAGCAGGAGCAGCACAAGGCCGATGAAGCTGAGGACCACGATGCCCAGCACGATCCACATGGAGGCGGACTTGACCGAGTAGGCGAGCGCGCCGAAGCCGATCAGTGCCGCCCAGAAGTACATGATCAGCACGGCCCGGCTGTGCGAGTGGCCGATCTCCAGCAGGCGGTGGTGCAGATGGCCGCGGTCGGCGGCGAACGGCGACTTGCCGTGCCAGGTGCGCCGCACGATGGCCAGGACCAGGTCGGCGGCCGGGATGGCGATGATCGTCAGCGGCATCAGCAGCGGGATGTAGACCGGCACCATCTGGTGCACGGCGTTGCGCTCTGAGCCGGAGAACAGCTTCATCACGTCCGGGTCGACCTGCCCGGTCACCGAGATCGCGCCGGCCGCCAGCACCAGGCCGATGAGCATGGACCCCGAGTCGCCCATGAAGATCCGCGCGGGATGCATGTTGTGCGGCAGGAAGCCCAGGCACATGCCCATGAGGACGGCCGCGAAGAGGGTCGCGGGGGCGGCGGCCTCGATGCCGTACGAGTACCAGATCCGGTAGGCGTACATGAAGAACGCGGCAGCCGCGATGCACACCATGCCGGAGGCCAGACCGTCGAGGCCGTCGACGAAGTTGACCGCGTTGATGGTGATGACGACCAGCGCCACCGTGAGCAGGGTGCCCTGCCACTGGGTGAGCGCGACCGTGCCGACGCCGGGCACGGGCAGCCACAGGATCGTCAGACCCTGCATCACCATGACACCGGCCGCGATCATCTGGCCGCCCAGCTTGATCAGGGCGTCGATCTCGAACTTGTCGTCCAGGACGCCGATCAGCCAGATCAGGGCGGCGCCGGAGAGCAGCGCGCGCGGCTCGTTCGACTTCTCGAAGACCTCGTTGAGGTTGGTGAGGTGATCGGCGACCAGCAGGCCCGCGCACAGGCCGAAGAACATCGCGATCCCGCCGAGCCGGGGGGTGGGCTCCCGGTGCACGTCACGTGCCCGGATCTCCGGCATCGCCCCCGCGACGATCGCGAACTTGCGCACCGGCCCTGTCAGCAGATACGTCACCGCGGCCGTGATGCAGAGCGTCAGCAGGTATTCACGCACGGGCTTCCCCACAGGTCTCGCTGGCCTTCTCAGCCCCACACCCTAGCGACGCAGGCATATGTATGTGGACTTCCGGGTAGCGACGATGGTTGCACGTGTGGCTGTGTACGGTTTTGTACGACCGTTCTGCTACCCCGTCTCAGCCGGGATACGGCGGAAACCGGCCGGTGAGTTCGCGCACGTCCTCACGCGCGCTCGCCCCGTCGACCTCGCCGCGCAGCACCTTGCCGAACAGGACGGCTATCCACTCCATCTCCTGCTGGCCCATGCCCTGGGTGGTCACCGCGGCGGTGCCCAGGCGCAGCCCGCGGGCGTCGGCGTGCGGCAGCGCGCAGCAGTCGAGGACGATACCGGCGGCGGCCAGCCGTCCGCGCGCGGTGCGCCCCTCGATGCCGAGCGGCGCCGGGTCGGCGGTGATCAGGTGGGTGTCCGTGCCGCCGGTGGTGACGGCAAGGCCCTCCGCGGCCAGCCGGGCAGCGAGCACCCGCGCGTTCGCGACGACCTGGTGGGCGTAGGCGGCGAAGGCCGGGGTCGCGGCCTCGCCGAACGCCACGGCCTTCGCGGCGATGGTGTGCATCTGGGCGCCGCCCTGGGTGAAGGGGAAGACGGCGCGGTCGACGCGCTCGGCCAGCTCGCCGCCGCACAGGAGCATTCCGCCGCGCGGCCCGCGCAGCACCTTGTGGGTGGTGGCGCACACCACGTCGGCGTACGGCACGGGGCTGGGCGCCGCCTTGCCGGCGACGAGCCCGATGGGGTGGGCCGCGTCCGCGATCAGATGGGCGCCGACCTCGTCGGCGACCGTGCGGAAGAAGGCGTAGTCGATGTGGCGCGGGTAGGCGATGGAGCCGCACACGATCGCCTTGGGCCGGTGGGTGTGGGCGAGTGTGCGCACCTGCTGGTGGTCGATGAGTCCGGTCTCGGCGTCGACGCCGTAGCCGACGAAGTCGAACCAGCGGCCGGAGAAGTTCGCGGGCGAGCCGTGCGTGAGGTGCCCGCCGTATGGCAGGCCGAGGGCGAGCACGGTGTCGCCGGGCCGCAACAGCGCCGCGTAGGCGGCGAGCACCGCGGACGAGCCCGAGTGGGCCTGCACATTGGCGTGTTCGGCGCCGAACAGGGCCTTCGCCCGCGCCACGGCAAGGCGTTCCGCGACGTCGACGATCTCGCAGCCGCCGTGGTGCCGGGCGCCCGGATAGCCCTCGGCGTACTTGTTCGCCAGTGCCGAGCCGAGCGTGGCGAGCACCGCCGGCGAGGTGAAGTTCTCCGCCGCGATCAACTGGAGCGTCGTCGACTGCCGGTCGAGCTCCCCGAGCAGGACGTCGGCCAGTTCCGGGTCCTGCCGGCGCAGAAGATCGGCCTCGAGAACGGGGATGACCGACATGTCGCGCTCCGGACGGTCGACGTTGGCGTACGTCCAATGTAGGCCCACCCACCCCACCCCGCGCGCCCCCTTACGCCGTCACGGCTACCCCTCACGGGCCCCGCTGCTCACCCCCCACGCAGCCCCGACGGGCGTGCCCCGAGGCCAGGAAGAGCGGCGGGCGGCGACGGGACCCCAGTACGCCCCCCGGCCACCCCTCTGGACACGTCCCCGCGGCCCCGGCGAGCGGGCCGCGCAGACCGCGACGCGCCAGGGCGCCCACGGACCGGTACATCCCCCGGCCGCCCCCTCCGGACGTCCACGCGCCCCCGACAGGCGGGCCGCGCAGACCCCGACGAGCTCCGAGGCGCCCACGGACCGGAACATCCCCCGGCCGCCCCCTCCGGACGTCCACGCGCCCCCGACAGGCGGGCCGCGCAGACCCCGACGAGCTCCGAGGCGCCCACGGACCGGAACAT
>NZ_JBIAXG010000033.1:0-38363 GCF_042896465.1 Streptomyces sp. NPDC001292 | reverse complement strand
ATCCCCCGGCCGCCCCCTCCAGGAGCCTCCAGCCGGCGTGTGCCGATTCGGGAAGCCCGCTGCCGGACCCCGAGCCGTGCACAGGCCTCCCGGCCCCGACAGACACCCCGCAGACACGCGCCCAGGCCGCCACCGACACAGCCCCCACCACGCCACCGACCTGAGCAAGCCGACCCGGACCCCACCCGTACACGGCCCCACCCGGCACCCCAGCCCCCAGCCGGCCCCCCGACCCCCACCAGGCCTCCCACAGACACGCGCCCAGGCCGCCGGCGACGCGGCCCACGGCACACCCGCACGCGGCCCGCACACACCACCGACCGCACCCGACCCGACTCGTGCGCGGCCCGCACTTCCGGCCTCCGGCCGGGGGCCCTGACGTCCGGGGCCACCAAGCCCCGCCGACCTGGCAGGCGGCCGCAGGAACCCGTCAGCACCCATCAAGCCGTCCTTCGGGGCCCGCGGTGCGTCAAGCCCGGGCCGGGACCCCCGTCAGGGCTGTCACCACCGGGTCCAGGGCCTGGTGTATCTCGTCGCCTACGGAGCGGAAGAACGTCAGGGGGGCGCCGTAGGGGTCGTAGACCTCGTCGGCCTCGGCGGTCGGGGCCAGGAGCCACCCGCGTAGAGCGGCGGCGGCACGGACCAGGGCGCGGGCGCGTTCGACCACGCCGTCCTCCAGGGGCGGCAGCGTGGCCGGGTCTATCGCCTTCACCAGGCGGGTGAACTCCTTGAGCGTGAAGGTGCGCAGGCCGGCCGAGTGGCCCATGGAGATGACCTGGGCACGGTGGTCCAAGGTCGCGGTGAGCACCAGGTCGGCGCAGATCACGTGCTCGTCCAGCAGTTCCCGGCCGGTGAAGCCGGAGGCGTCCGCGCCGAAGTCGGCCAGCACGGTCTCCGCGTTGGCCTCCATCGGCGCGCCCTCGTGGCCCCAGGTGCCCGCGCTCTCCACGATCAGCCCGCCGCCCCGGGGATCCCCGAGCCGGTCCGCCACGAAGTGCCGGGTCAGCCGCTCGGTGATGGGCGAGCGGCACACGTTGCCGGTGCTGACGTGCAGGATGCGGAAGGTGTCGCCTATGCCACGCCCCGCGTCAGGGGCCGTCAATTCGCCACCTCGAGGTCGGGTACCACCTTGCGCAGCTCCTCCGGCGACAGGGCGCCCTCGCGCAGCAGCAGGGGCACCTTGCGGGTGACGTCGACGATGGAGGACGGGACGTTGCCGGGGGTCGGGCCGCCGTCGAGGTAGACGGAGACGGAGTCGCCGAGCATCTCCTGCGCGGCGCCGCAGGTCTCCGGCGCGGGGTGGCCGGTCAGGTTCGCCGACGACACGGCCATCGGGCCGACCTCCGTGAGCAGTTCGATGGCGACCGGGTGCAGCGGCATCCGCACGGCGACCGTGCCCCGGGTGTCCCCGAGGTCCCACTGGAGGGACGGCTGGTGCCGGGCGACCAGCGTCAGCGCGCCCGGCCAGAAGGCGTCCACGAGTTCCCAGGCCATCTCGGAGAAGTCCGTGACCAGGCCGTGCAGCGTGTTCGGGGAGCCGATGAGGACGGGGGTGGGCATGTTGCGGCCCCGGCCCTTGGCGGCGAGCAGGTCGGCCACGCCCTCGGAGGAGAACGCGTCGGCGCCGATGCCGTAGACCGTGTCGGTGGGCAGCACCACGAGTTCGCCCCGGCGGACGGCGGACGCCGCCTCGCGCAGACCCGTCACGCGGTCGGTGGCGTCGTTGGTGTCGTATCGCCGTGCCATTGTCAGCGGGCCTCCTCGTACACGTACTGCTGGTCAGAAGTCCTGATGGGGGTCACGGCAGCGCCTTGCGGGCGGTGGCGAACCGCGGCCGGTTGTTGAGGTCGGGGTGGTCGGCGGCGTCGGCCCAGCCCCGCTCCTCGGTGAAGATCCACGGCACCTGTCCGCCCTGGGTGTCGGCGTGCTCGACGACGACGACTCCGCCGGGCCGCAGCAACCGGTGCGCGGTGCGCTCGATGCCGCGGATCAGGTCGAGACCGTCCTCCCCGGAGAACAACGCCAGCTCCGGGTCGTAGTCGCGGGCCTCGGGGGCGACGTACTCCCATTCGGTGAGCGGGATGTACGGCGGGTTGGAGATGACGAGGTCGACCTGGCCGTCGAGGTCCCGGAAGGCCGTCCGGGCGTCGCCCTGGCGCAGATCGACCCTGGACCCCTCCGTGTTCTTGCGGGTCCACTTCAGGGCGTCCTCGCTCAGCTCCACGGCGTGCACACGCGAGCGCGGCACCTCCTGGGCCAGGGCGAGCGCGATGGCCCCCGAGCCGGTGCACAGGTCGACGATGCACGGCTCGACGACGTCCATGGCCCGTACGGCGTCTATGGCCCAGCCGACCACGGACTCGGTCTCCGGCCGGGGCACGAACACCCCTGGCCCGACCTGGAGTTCCAGGTACCGGAAGTAGGCCCGCCCGGTGATGTGCTGGAGCGGCTCGCGCTGCTCGCGCCGGGCGATGACCTCCCAGTAGCGGGCGTCGAAGTCGGCGTCCTTCACGGTGTGCAGCTGGCCCCGCTTGACACCGTGCACGAACGCGGCGAGTTCCTCCGCGTCGGTGCGCGGCGAGTCCACGCCCGCGTCGGCCAGCCGCTGGGTGGCCTGCGCCACCTCCGCGAGCAGCACGCTGCGGGGACTCGGGGGCCGCCCCCCGGATTCTTGCTGCACGCTGGTCCTCCGTTGATGCTCGTACGTGCGCACGTCCCGCGTGCGCACGTGTCTTACGCGGCCGCGAGCTTGGCGGCCGAGTCCGCGTCGACGCAGGCCTGGATCACCGCGTCCAGTTCGCCGTCCAGGACCTGGTCCAGGTTGTACGCCTTGAAGCCGACGCGGTGGTCCGAGATGCGGTTCTCCGGGAAGTTGTAGGTGCGGATCTTCTCGGAGCGATCGACGGTGCGGACCTGGCTGCGGCGCGCGTCGGCGGCTTCCCTCTCCGCCTCCTCCTGCGCCATGGCGAGCAGCCTGGAGCGCAGGATACGCAGCGCCTGCTCCTTGTTCTGCAGCTGGCTCTTCTCGTTCTGGCAGGAGGCGACGACTCCGGTGGGCAGGTGCGTGATGCGCACCGCGGAGTCGGTGGTGTTGACGGACTGGCCGCCGGGCCCGGAGGACCGGTAGACGTCGATGCGGAGGTCGTTGGGGTTGATCTCCACGTCCACCTCCTCGGCCTCGGGGGTGACCAGCACACCGGCCGCGGAGGTGTGAATACGGCCCTGGGACTCGGTGGCCGGCACCCGCTGCACGCGGTGCACCCCGCCCTCGTACTTCAGCCGGGCCCACACGCCCTGGCCGGGCTCGGTCTGCCCGCGGCTCTTCACCGCGACCTGGACGTCCTTGTAGCCGCCCAGCTCGGACTCGGTGGCGTCGATGATCTCGGTCTTCCAGCCGACCCGCTCGGCGTACCGCAGGTACATGCGCAGCAGGTCGCCGGCGAACAGGGCCGACTCGTCGCCGCCCGCGCCCGCCTTGATCTCCAGGATGACGTCCTTGTCGTCGCTGGGGTCGCGCGGAATGAGCAGGAAGCGCAGCTTCTCGGTCAACTCCTCGCGCTGCTGCTCCAGCTCCTTGACCTCGGCCGCGAAGTCGGGGTCCTCCGCGGCGAGTTCGCGCGCGGTGTCGATGTCGTCGCCGGTCTGCCTCCAGGAGCGGTACGCGGCGACGATCGGGGTGAGCTCGGCGTAGCGCTTGTTGAGCTTGCGCGCGTTGGCCTGGTCGGCGTGGACCGACGGATCGGCGAGCTGCTTCTCCAGGTCGGAGTGCTCGGCGACGAGTTCCTCGACGGCCTCGAACATCTTTAGGCTCCTGTACTGCCTGTACTGCTGGGGTAGGGGAAGGCGGGCGACCAAAAACGCCGGTCCCGGCGCACCCCGCGGTGGGGGTACGGCCGTGGACCGGCGAAAAGGGGCTCGCTACTTCTTGGAGCCGGCGGCAGCCTTGCCGAAGCGGGCCTCGAAGCGGGCCACACGGCCACCGGTGTCGAGGATCTTCTGCTTGCCCGTGTAGAACGGGTGGCACTCGGAGCAGACCTCGGCCCGGATGCTGCCGGACTCGATGGTGCTACGGGTGGTGAACGACGCGCCGCAGGTGCAGCTGACCTGCGTCTCGACGTACGCGGGGTGGATGTCGCGCTTCAAGGTGTCTCCTATGTTCCGGGAGGGCGCCGGGTCGCAGCCGCGGGATGCGGAGCGTGAACCGGAGCCGACGTACCAGTCTGCCAGGACTGGGGCCATCCCCCAAAACCGGGGGTGAGGGTCGTGTATTCCCCGCGGGTCCGTGCGGGGCGGGGGTGGGTTTCCCGCGTGCCGGGGTGCCGCGTGTTCGCCATGGTCGGGTGCGGGTTGACCGTGGCTTGCCGCTCGGTTCCCCGCGGCCCTAGGGGGCGGCGCTCACCACTCCACTCGCCTTGCCGGTGGCCGTGCCTTCGGTGGCCGTCCTGGGGATGGGCTTGTCGTTCCTCAGGGCGTTCCAGATCTGCGCGGCCTTGGCCTTCTCCAGGAGGACGCGGTTCGGGTCGGCCGGGTCGTACCGCACCGGCATCGTGACCATGGTCATGCGGGAGGAGCTGATGCCCTTCAAGCCGTCGGCGAAGGCGATCAGGGAGTTCACCGAGCCGAGGTCGGAGTCGGCGGTGACGGTCTTGGTCGCGGTGTCGGCGAGGTCGTAGAGCTTCTTGGGGTTGGTGAGGACACCGAGGTGCTTGACCTGGTCGGCCAGGGCCTTGACAAAGGCCTGCTGGAGCTGGATGCGTCCGAGGTCGGAGCCGTCGCCGACGCCGTGCCGGGTGCGGACCAGGCCGAGGGCCTGCTGTCCGTCGAGGGTGTGCGTGCCGGCCTTGAGGTCGAGGTGGCTGCGCGGGTCGTCGATGTTCCTCGTCGTGGTGACCCGGACTCCGCCGAGTTCGTCGACGAGCTTCCGGAAGCCGCTGAAGTCGACCTCCAGGTAGTGGTCCATGCGCAGGCCGGTCATCGACTCGACGGTCTTCACCGCGCAGGCGGCACCACCGGTGGAGTACGACTCGTTGAACATCGCGTCGTGCGCCGCGGCGTGCGTGCCGCCCTTGGCGTCGGTGCACTCGGGGCGGTCGACGAGGGTGTCGCGCGGTATCGAGACCACGCCGGCCCGTTTGTGGCCCTGGTCGACGTGCACGATCATCGCCGTGTCGGAGCGGGCGCTGCCGTCGTCGGTACCGCCGCCGAGTTTCCTGTTGCCGCCGGCGCGGGTGTCGGAGCCCAGGACGAGGATGTTCTCGGAGCCGTTGTCGGCCTTGGTGGGCCGGTGGCCGCCGAGGGCCTGGTTGATGTCGATCGTCCTGAGATTGCCGTTGAGCTTGAAGTAGAGGAAGCCGGCCCCCGCGCCACCGAGCACGACGATCCCCACGGCGGTCCAGGCCATGGCCGTCAGGGCCCTGCGCCGCCCGGTGGGGGGCTTGCGACGGCGGCCCTTGGCGCGGTGGCGGGGCCCGGTGCCGCCGGACCCCCCTGGTGTGCCCGGTCCTCGCGTGCTGTCGGCAGGCATGCGCTCCTCGGCTCTCGTGTCTACGGTCGGTTACCCCCTGCGGTCGGGGTCAGGCCCCGGTCTGTTCTCGGTCGATGGACCCGTACCGCACTATCGTCGCTCGTCCGGTCAGACGGGGGAACTCGGGAAAGGGTTGCACAACGCTCTGTGTCCACCACATGCGGACATAGGCACCATGCCAGGCTGTGTACCCCTTGGTAACCCAGCTCACCTGCGGTGACGCAGGACCGGACGGCGTCGTGGCGAGCCCGGGCGAGGCGCGGTGTCTGTGGCGAAGGTCTCGTAGGCCTCCACAACGGCGGAAGGCCGCCCCCTGGAACAGGGGGCGGCCTTCCGTACGCCTCTTACCGTCTTTGCCGGCTTACCCGGTGGAGCGCCTAGTCGCCATTGCCGGGAGCCGGGGTGGTCTTCTGGATCTGCATCAGGAACTCGACGTTCGACTTGGTCTGCTTCATCTTGTCGAGGAGCAGCTCGATCGCCTGCTGCTGGTCGAGCGCGTGCAGCACCCGGCGCAGCTTCCAGACGATGTTGAGCTCCTCGGCGCCGAGCAGGATCTCCTCCTTGCGGGTGCCGGACGCGTCGACGTCCACCGCGGGGAAGATGCGCTTGTCGGCGAGCTTCCGGTCGAGCTTGAGCTCCATGTTGCCGGTGCCCTTGAACTCCTCGAAGATCACCTCGTCCATGCGGGATCCGGTGTCCACCAGCGCGGTGGCGAGGATGGTCAGCGAACCGCCGTCCTCGATGTTGCGGGCCGCACCGAAGAACCGCTTCGGCGGGTACAGGGCCGTGGAGTCGACACCACCGGACAGGATCCGGCCGGAGGCCGGGGCCGCAAGGTTGTACGCACGGCCCAGACGGGTGATCGAGTCCAGCAGCACGACCACGTCGTGACCCAGCTCCACCAGGCGCTTGGCGCGCTCGATGGCGAGCTCGGCGACCGTGGTGTGGTCCTCGGCCGGGCGGTCGAAGGTCGAGGAGATGACCTCGCCCTTGACCGACCGCTGCATGTCGGTGACCTCTTCCGGACGCTCGTCGACGAGGACGACCATCAGGTGGCACTCGGGGTTGTTGTGCGTGATCGCGTTGGCGACCGCCTGCATGATCATGGTCTTGCCGGTCTTCGGCGGGGCCACGATCAGACCGCGCTGGCCCTTGCCGATGGGCGAGACCAGGTCGATGATCCGGGTGGTCAGGACGCCGGGGTCGGTCTCCAGACGGAGCCGGTCCTGCGGGTACAGCGGCGTCAGCTTGTTGAACTCCGGCCGCCCACGGCCGTGTTCGGGCGCCATGCCGTTGACGGAGTCCAGCCGGACCAGCGCGTTGAACTTCTCGCGGCGCTCGCCCTCCTTCGGCTGGCGGACCGCACCGGTGATGTGGTCGCCCTTGCGCAGGCCGTTCTTGCGGACCTGGGCGAGGGAGACGTACACGTCGTTGGGACCCGGCAGGTAGCCCGACGTGCGGATGAAGGCGTAGTTGTCGAGGATGTCCAGGATGCCCGCGACCGGGATCAGGACGTCGTCCTCGGCGATCTGCGGCTCGGAGACGTCGTCGCGGCCACGGCGGCCACGGCGGTCGCGGTAGCGGCCGCGACGGCCCCGGCGGCCGCCCTCGAAGTCGTCGTCGTCCTGCTGACGGTCCTGCCGGCCGCCGCCCTGCTGCTGGCTCTGCTGGCGCTGCTGCTGACCGCCCTGGCCCTGCTGGTCGTCGCCCTTGCCGCGGCGGTCACGGTCCCGGCCGCGCTCACGGCGGTCGCGACGGCGGCCCTCGCCGCCGTCACCGGCGTCGCCCTGCGACTGCTGCTGGGCCGGGGTCTCGGCCTTCGGCTCGCTCTTCGCCTCGGCGGCGACGGTCTCGGCGCTGCCCGCCGGGGCGCCCGCCTCGGCGGTGGCCCGGCGCCGGCGGCGCTCGGCCGGAGCGTCCTCGCTGGCCGGCTGGCCGGGGATCTCGATCTGCTGCTGCGCCACGGCCTTGGCGGGGGCGCCTGACTGCTCCACCTCGTTCGAGAGCTTGGCGGAGGGGGCCTCGGCCGCCTTCTTCGCGGACGCGGCCTCCTCGCCCGTACGGGCCCGGGAGGTGGTGCGGCGCTTCGGCTTGGTCTCGGTGGCGTCGCCCGCGGCAGGCGCGGCCTTCGCGGCGGGGGCGCCCCCGGCCGCCTGCGCCTCCTTGATGACCTCGATCAGCTGGCTCTTGCGCATACGCGCGGTGCCCCTGATGCCGAGGCCGGAGGCGACCTGTTGCAGCTCGGCCAGCACCATGCCCTCGAGGCCGGTACCGCGGCGCCGCCGGGAGCCGGCACCGGTGGCAGGCGCGGAGGCGTCCGTGGCGGGCGCGGCAGCGGTCTCCTCGACACGTGCGCCCATCAGATCGGTGGTGTCGCTCACGAAGGGTCCTTCCCTGGAGCGGACGTCGGCCTGTCTGGCTCGGCGACCGGTTGTGCTGTCCGGCTTCGGTCCTTGCTGGTGAACCGTGCCGGGGCGGTGGTCCGCCCAAAACGGCGGAAGAGATATCTGGTGATTGGCGCTTCCTCGACCATCAGCGGCACCGAGTGTCACTGAGTCACGTGGCGTGGTCGCACCGATTCCGGAGCGTGCCCGGCGGACCGCTCAGTGTGCGCGTACGAGGTACTGCCCAGGTACGACGTACACCACACAGTGCGGCTTGGGGGGCTCCCGGAGGAATGTCTGTCCCGGACGGGGACACGAGGCACCTCGCCATGGTGGGCCGGGTGCAGACTTGAGGTTAACACTACCGGATCCAACAAACATTCCCCCTCTCGAAATCCGGCAACCGCCGACTTTCAGATCTCCCCGCCTGCCGCGAGCGGCAGTACACAGGCTCCCTGCAGGTCGAGACTCAGCCGGTTGGCGGCCCAGTCGGCGCCCGCCAGTTGCTCCACCTTGTCCGCGGTGCCGGCGTCCGCCAGCGCCATGACGGTGGGCCCGGCGCCGGAGATGACCGCGGGGATGCCGTCCGCCCGCAGCCGCTCCACCAGCGCCGCACTCTCCGGCATGGCAGGGGCGCGGTACTCCTGGTGGAGACGGTCCTCGGTGGCCGGCAACAGCAGCTCGGGGCGCCGGGTGAGGGCCTCGACGAGCAGGGCGGCGCGGCCCGCGTTGACGGCGGCGTCCACGTGCGGCACGGTGCGCGGCAGCAGGCCGCGCGCGGTTTCGGTGAGCACCGGCTTCCCCGGCACGAAAACCACCGGAACGATGGAATCGGAGGGCTCCATCCTGATGGCCCGGGCGGCTCCGGCCTCCATCCAGGACAGGGTGAACCCGCCCAGCAGACAGGCCGCCACGTTGTCCGGGTGGCCCTCGATCTCGGTGGCCAGCTCGAGCAGCGCCGCGTCGTCGAGCCTGGCCTCGGCGCCTATGGTCACGGCGCGGGCCGCGACTATGCCGGCGCAGATGGCGGCGGAGGAGGAGCCGAGGCCGCGGCCGTGCGGGATGCGGTTGGCGCAGACGATCTCCAGGCCGCGCGGCTGTCCGCCGAGGACGTCGAAGGCGGTGCGCAGCGAGCGGACGAGCAGGTGCTTCTCGTCCCGCGGCAGCGTCTCGCTGCCCTCGCCGGCGATGTCGATGTGCAGCCCGGAGTCGGCCACCCGGACCACGACGTCGTCGTAGAGCCCCAGCGACAGGCCGAGGGCGTCGAAGCCCGGGCCGAGGTTGGCGCTGGTGGCGGGGACGCGCACCCGGACGGCGGCGGCGCGGAACGCGGGACCGGCCATCGCTCGTTGACTCTCCTTGAGCTGCGTGATGGTCGAATGACACTCGACAGGAACGGGGAAGACCCTCAGGCCGCAGAGACGGCGCACCACCGCCACCTGCGTGGGCGTGTGCGGCGGTCGGGTTCCCTACAGCCTATCGAAGGAAAGTTCAGTGGCGACATAGGGCGCACGGGAGGCGCACGATGCGTGTCGCAAGCCCCCTGTGCCACCCTCCTCCGAAGTCTCTTGAGACTACGCCTCCGCACGCCACGCGGTTGCGTACCTTGCGCGGGGTGCACGCGTTGCGCCGACCGGGCGAAATGGGCCGGCCGGGCCGGGCCGTCAACGGAGGGTGCCGCCGACGGGGGCGCGCTCAGGCACCGACCGACCGCGGCCGACCCGCCCCGAACCCACATGCACGACCAGCGCGGACCGTGCGGATCCGGCACCCGGAGCCACTGCGGTCCGTCGGCGACGACCGACCGGCACCGGCCCCTGCGGAGCCGGACGCGGTCGATCGTCGCCGACGGTACGGGCCGTGCGGTCAGGCCAGGCCCAGGCGTTCGGCCGCCGTGGCCGCGTCGACCGGGACCGTGACCGGCTGGGGTGCGCCGGCGACGGCCCAGTCGGGGTCCTTGAGGCCGTTGCCGGTGACCGTGCACACGATGCGCTGGCCGGGGTCGACCTTGCCCTGCTCGGCGGCCTTCAGCAGGCCGGCCACCGACGCGGCGGACGCCGGTTCGACGAAGACGCCCTCCTGCGCCGCCAACAGCCGGTAGGCGCGCAGGATTTCACGGTCCGTCACCTCGTCGATGGCACCGCCGGACTCGTCGCGCGCGGCCAGGGCGTACGTCCAGGAGGCGGGGTTGCCGATCCGGATCGCGGTGGCGATGGTCGACGGGTCCTTGACGACCTCCCCGCGCACGATCGGCGCACTGCCGGAGGCCTGGAAGCCCCACATGCGGGGCGTCCTGGTGGCGACGCCGTCCGCGGCGTACTCGCGGTAGCCCTTCCAGTAGGCGGTGATGTTGCCCGCGTTGCCGACCGGCAGGACGTGGATGTCGGGGGCGTCGCCGAGCATGTCGACGATCTCGAAGGAGGCCGTCTTCTGACCCTCGATACGCACCGGGTTGACCGAATTGACCAGCGCCACGGGGTAGTTGTCGCTGAGCGCGCGGGCGAGCGTGAGGCAGTCGTCGAAGTTGCCGTCGACCTGGAGGATCTTCGCGCCGTGCACCAGCGCCTGACCCATCTTGCCGAGCGCGATCTTGCCCTGCGGCACCAGCACCGCGGAGACCATCCCGGCCCGTACGGCGTAGGCGGCCGCGGAGGCGGACGTGTTGCCGGTGGAGGCGCAGATGACGGCCTTCGCGCCCTCCTCCTTGGCCTTGCTGATCGCCATCGTCATGCCGCGGTCCTTGAAGGACCCGGTCGGGTTCGCGCCCTCGACCTTGAGGTGGACCTCGCAGCCGGTGCGCTCGGAGAGCACCTGCGCGGGCACGAGGGGCGTACCGCCCTCACGGAGCGTCACGACCGGCGTGCTGTCGGACACCGGCAGCCTGTCCCGGTACTCCTCGATGATTCCGCGCCACTGGTGGGTCATTGCTGGTTACTCTCCTTCAACCCGCATGATGCTGGCGACACCCCGCACGGTGTCGAGCTTGCGCAGCGCCTCCACGGTCCCGCCGAGGGCGGCGTCGGAAGCACGGTGGGTGACGACGACGAGGGAGGCCTCGCCGTCCTTGCCCTGCTGGCGAACAGTGTCGATGGAAACCCCGTGCTCGGCGAACACCGTGGCGACCTGGGCGAGCACACCCGGTTTGTCGGCGACGTCCAGGCTGATGTGGTAGCGCGTGACGACGTCGCCCATGGACGACACGGGCAGCGCCGCGTACGCCGACTCGCCGGGCCCGGTGGCCCCGTTGAGCCGGTTGCGGCAGACGGCGACGAGGTCGCCGAGCACGGCCGAGGCGGTGGGCGAGCCGCCGGCGCCGGGCCCGTAGAACATGAGCTGCCCGGCCGCGTCGGACTCGACGAACACGGCGTTGTAGGCGCCGCGCACGGAGGCCAGCGGGTGGGTGAGCGGAATCATCGCGGGGTGCACGCGGGCGGTGACGGACCCGCCGTCCTCGGCCCGTTCGCAGATGGCGAGCAGCTTGATGGTGCAGCCCATCTCCTTGGCGGAGACGAAGTCCGCGGCGGTGACCTCGGTCATGCCCTCGCGGTAGACGTCGTCGAGCCGTACGCGCGAGTGGAAGGCCATCCCGGCGAGGATGGCGGCCTTGGCGGCGGCGTCGAACCCCTCGACGTCGGCGGTCGGGTCGGCTTCCGCGTACCCGAGCGCGGTGGCCTCGTCGAGGGCTTCCTGGTAGCCGGCCCCCGTGGAGTCCATCTTGTCGAGGATGAAGTTGGTGGTGCCGTTGACGATGCCGAGCACCCGGTTGACCTTGTCCCCGGCGAGGGACTCGCGCAGCGGCCGGATCAGCGGGATGGCGCCGGCGACGGCGGCCTCGTAGTAGAGGTCCCTGTCGTTCGCCTCGGCGGCGGCGTGCAGCGCGGCCCCGTCCTGGGCGAGCAGGGCCTTGTTCGCGGAGACGACGGAGGCGCCGTGCTCGAAGGCGGTGGTGATCAGCGTCCGGGCCGGCTCGATCCCGCCGATGACCTCGACCACGACGTCGATGTCGCCGCGTTTGACGAGTGCGGTGGCGTCGGTGGTGACGAGGTCGGCGGGGATGCCCTCGCGCACCTTGCCGGGGCGCCGCACGGCGACCCCGGCGAGCTCCACCGGGGCCCCGATCCTGGCTGTGAGGTCGTCGGCGTGCGTCGTCATGATGCGCGCCACCTCTGAGCCGACAACCCCACAGCCCAGCAGCGCCACCTTCAGCGGACGCGTACGCATCATCCGACCTCGTTTCCTCATACCGTCTTCGGTTGGACCAGTCTCACTCACCGGACCGGAGTTTCCGCTATTTGTCCGGATCGTGAGACGTTTATTTCATTTTCGTCGGCCCGGAAGACAGGAGATCTTCCGGCCGCTCCGTGCCACTGTCACCGTTGTCGGCGTTGTCGGCGTTGTCGCCGTCATCGCCGTCGTCGCCGTCATCGCCGTCGTCGCCGTCATCGCCGTCATCGCCGTCATCGCCGTTATCGCCGTCATCGCCGTCGAGCGTCATCCGACGTCGAGCGTCATCCGACGTCGAGCCGCAGGAGGTCCTCCTCCGTCTCCCGGCGGACGATCACCCGGGCTTCCCCGCCCGCGACGGCGACGACCGGCGGACGCAGCGCGTGGTTGTAGTTGCTGGCCATGGACCGGCAGTACGCGCCCGTGGCCGGCACGGCGATGAGGTCACCGGGTGCCAGGTCGGCCGGCAGAAAGGCGTCCTTGACCACGATGTCCCCGCTCTCGCAGTGCTTGCCCACGACCCGGACGAGCATCGGCTCGGCCTCGGAGACGCGGGAGACGAGCGCGACGCTGTACTCGGCGTCGTAGAGCGCCGTACGGATGTTGTCGGACATGCCCCCGTCCACGGACACGTACGTCCGCAGCCCCTCCAGCGGCTTGATGGTGCCGACCTCGTAGAGCGTGAAGGCGGTGGGCCCGACGATGGCGCGCCCCGGCTCGACGGAGATGCGGGGCGTACGGAGCCGGGCGGCCTCGCACTCACGGGTGACGATCTCGGTCAGCGCCTTGGCGATCTCGTGCGGCTCACGCGGATCGTCGTTGCTGGTGTACGCGATTCCGAGCCCGCCGCCGAGGTCGATCTCCGGCAGCTCGACCCCGTGCTCGTCCCGGATGTCCTTGAGCAGCCGTACGACGCGGTGCGCGGCCACCTCGAACCCGGACATGTCGAAGATCTGCGACCCGATGTGGGAGTGGATCCCGATGAGTTCGAGCCCGTCGAGCTGGAGGGCCCGCCGTACGGCCTCGGCGGCCTGTCCCCCGGCCAGCGGGATGCCGAACTTCTGGTCCTCGTGCGCGGTGGCGATGAACTCGTGCGTGTGCGCCTCGACACCGACCGTGATCCGGATCTGCACCCGCTGCCGCTTCCCGAGGGACTGCGCGATGTGGGCGACCCGCACGATCTCCTGGAAGGAGTCGAGCACGATCCGCCCGACCCCGGCCTCGACGGCCCGCTGGATCTCGTACGGGGACTTGTTGTTGCCGTGGAAGGCGATCCGCTCGGCCAGCATTCCGGCCGAGAGCGCGGTGGCGAGCTCGGTGCCGGAGCAGACGTCGAGGTTCAGCCCCTCCTCGTCGAGCCACTTCACGACGGCCCGGGACAGGAACGCCTTCCCTGCGTAGAAGACGTCGGCGTCGTGCCCGAAGGCGTTGCGCCAGGCCCGGGCCCGGGCCCGGAAGTCGGCCTCGTCGAGGACGTAGGCGGGAGTGCCGAACCGTTCGGCGAGGTCGGTGACGGCGATACCGCCGACGGTCACGACGCCGTCCTCACGCCGGCCGACAGTCTGCGCCCAGACCTTGGCATCGAGGGCGTTGAGGTCGGCGGGCGGCGCGGAGTAGTGCCCCTCGGGCAGGACATCGGCGTGACGGGGCCCGGCGGGATGTGCGGAACGGCTCATGTCAGTGCGGCTCTCTGTGGGCTCTCTCAGAGGTGTTCGGGTGCGTCGATGCCGAGCAGGGACAGGCCGCCGGCCAGCACCGTCCCGGCGGCTTCGGCAAGGGCGAGCCGGGCGCGGTGGGCGGCCGAGGGTTTCTCCTCCCCGCACGGCAGCACGGTCGCGAGGAAGGGCAGCACGGCATCGGCGACGCTGACGAGGTGCCGGGCGAGAACGTCGGGAGCGCGGTGGTCCGCGGCGCGGGCGAGCACGCGGGGATGGTTGGCGAGCAGGGTGACCAGCTCGGACGGGGCCACATCGACGGGACCCGCCTCGGCGTCGAACCCCAGGTCGGCCGCATTGCGGCCGAGCGCCCGGGTGCGGGCGTGGGCGTACCGGACACGGAAGAGCGGGTTGCTCTCACGCTGCACGAGGTGCTCGTCACCGATACGGGGCCGATCGTGACCGGCGGGGTGGAGGAGGGCCCAGCGGGCGGCGTCGCGGCCGAGGGGGAGGGGGTCGGCAGGGGCGGGAACGGGCCGGATATCGACGCCGGGGAGGGGGTCGGCGGGGCCGGGAACAGGCCGGACACCGACGCCGGGGAGGGCGTCGGCAGGGACGGGAACAGGCCGGACACCGACGCCGGGGAGGGCGTCGCTGGGGGCATCGACGTGGGCGCCGAGGCCCAGGATCCGTTGCCAGTCGGCGGGGAGAGGACTGGTGCAGCTGACCCTTGCCGACTCCCCTTGGGACCGGAGGAGTCGCGCCACGACATCCGCGACGACGACGGCGCGGACCTCGCCGGCACAGCGCAGCTCGACGACCGCCCCGGTCGACCGTGGGACCCCGGTCGGCCGCGGGACGTACCCGTACCGCCCCCCGGACCGCCGGACGTCATCCACCAGCCGTACGAGGGCGGCCTCGGCGTCGGCGTCGCGGAGGCTGATGTTGAGGAACCCGGGCCCGGTGACGGCGACGTCGTCGATGCCGTCGAGGCCGAGCAGATGGCCCCGGAGCACTTGGGCGACGAGCGGGGCGGGCTGCCCGGCGGGCCGGGCGAGCTGGAGGGCGATGTTGGTGGCGTAGTCACCACAACCGCCGGGCCGGGGCGGCGTGACCACGACCCGCTCGGGCACGCTGACGCTCAGCTCCCCCACGTCGACAGCGCGACGGACCGCGCTGAGCACGGTACGGGAGAGCTCCACGGGGGTCACGGGACAAGCGTAGGGGAGGAGGGGGGTGGGTAAGCGAACTTATTTGGGCGCGGTATCGCCATGTGGACCGATACAGCCGGAACCTACCGAGCTGCGGCGGCGAAACCGCACGCCACCCCAACCCGCCGAAAGCCACGAAACGATCAGCCGCTGCTATGCCCGGCGGGCTCGGCCTCCCCTGCCCCACGAGCCCCACCTTCGATCAATCGCCGCACGAGTAGCACGAGTTCCGCCGGCTCGAAGGGCTTGGCGAGGAAGGCGTCGACCCCGACGTCGAGCCCGGCTTCGACTTCGTACTGCGAACAGGCACTGACGATGGCGAGCGGAAGATCACGGGTGAGCGGATCGGCGCGCAGCCGGGCCGCGGTCCGCAGCCCGTCCAGTCGCGGCATGACGACATCGAGCGTGACGGCATCGGGCCGCACCCGATGCACGACATCCAGACACTCGGCACCATCGGCCGCGGTCACGACCTCGAGCCCCTCAAGCTCAAGATTGACCCTGATCAACTGCCGGATGACCTTGTTGTCGTCCACAACAAGCACCCGACCCGAAGCGGCTGGCACCACTCAAGAGTAGGTCCGGACCGGCCACCGCGTCCGGCTTTTCCCCACTTCCACCCCGTCCGGGGGACCGCCCCCAGGGCCCCCACCGGAAAACGTTCATGACCACCCTCCCGGAACTGGTAGTGTTCTACCCGTCGCCGCGCAAACAGCGCGCCCGACCCGCCCCCGTAGCTCAGGGGATAGAGCAACGGCCTCCGGAGCCGTGTGCGCAGGTTCGAATCCTGCCGGGGGCACCGTTCATGAGGTGCCTAAAGACCCCGTCACCAGCGGAAACGCTGAGGCCGGGGTCTTCGCGTATGTGCAGGCGTATGCAGCGCTGAGCGGCCCTAGGTGTTCTGTCCACGGAGGTTGGTGACAGCGATCACTGACGTGTGATCTTGAAATGGGTGAGGGCCTTCTGGCTCGGTGTGGATTGCGACATCTGCACCGGCGACCAGAAAGGCCCTCATGCCGCACCGTAACGCACCGCTGACCGAGACCGGCCGTCTGCGGCTGGCCCGCTGCGTCGTCGAGGACAACTGGCCCCTGCGGCGGGCCGCGGAACGCTTCCAGGTCTCCGTGAGCACCGCCCAGCGGTGGGCCGGCCGCTACCGCACGCAGGGCGAGGCGGGCATGGCCGACCGCTCCAGCCGCCCGCATGCCAGCCCACGGCGGACCCCGACGCGTACCGAGCGGCGGATCATCAAGGTGCGCGTGCTGCGCCGGTGGGGACCGGCCCGGATCGCGGGCCTGCTGCGTCTGGTGCCGTCCATGACACGGCCGGTGGCCCGGTCCAGACGAGCGCGACAAGCCCGGCGAGCTGGTGCACGTCGACATCAAGAAGCTCGGCAACATCCCCGACGGCGGCGGCCACAAGGTGCTGGGCCGCCAGGCGGGCCGCAAGAAGCGTTCCGGCGCCGGCTACAGCTACCTGCACACCGCCGTCGACGACCACTCCCGCCTGGCCTACAGCGAGATCCACACCGACGAGAAGAAGGAGACCGCCGTCGGCTTCTGGTCCCGTGCGCAGGCGTACTTCGCCTCCTGCGGGATCACCGTCGAACGCGTCCTGACCGACAACGGCTCCTGCTACAAGTCCCGCCTGTGGCGCGATGCCCTGACCGCAGCCGGCATCACGCACAAGCGCACCCGCGCCTACCGGCCCCAGACCAACGGCAAGGTGGAGCGGTTCAACCGCACCCTGCTCGACGAGTGGGCCTACGCCCGCCCCTACCGCTCAGAACAGGAACGGCGCGACGCCTTCCCCCACTGGCTGCACACCTACAATCACCACCGCGGACACACCGCGCTCAAGGGCCAGCCACCCGCCAGCCGTGTCCCCAACCTCTCAGGGCAATACACCTAGGACGTGCCCTGTGGACTATTCGTGGACAGGATCTTGAAGCGTCTGCCCAGGTCAGCCGTCGCATGCGAGAGACCAATACCCGGTGTCCGGCCATACCTCCGGCGGCTCTGGCGGCTCTGGCGGCTCTGGATCCTCCTGCCGCTTCGCACTCCGCGCGTTCTCGTCTCCCAGTGCTGTCAGCCACGGCCAAAGATCCGGCAGTGGTTGCTCCGAGCAGGCCAGCCGGTGTTCGATACGACACCGCTGATACGGATCTGGCGGGCATATCCCGTAGACCGCTACCCGCCCGTCAGACAGCTCGATCCACCGATGCTCCGCCAGCACCGTATGGGCCAGTGGAGCCATGTCCGGCTCCAACAGCACCCAATCATGCTCCAGCGTCGCCACCCGCTCCCCCAACAGCCCGCAGTACGGACAGCGTGACTGCCCACCACCGAGCCGACGCGTCGGCTTGCCTCTCGGTTGCTCAGCCCCATCTGCACGAGCCGGGAGTATTCCTCCCGCTCACGCCGCAGCTTCACAGGCCCCTGAGCCTTGGGGCACTGGGCATCCTGAGCCGCGTACCCCATGCCTCACCGTCTCTCCGCTACTGCCAGGCGCGGACCAGATCTTCAGGCCCCCAGTGGGCCGCAAGCGGCAGACTGCCGGCCACACCGCTGCGGGACACCGCGACCAGCGGCGTGTCTGGCCCGGCACCGGGCACCGCGAGTACGTCCCGAGCCAGGGCGTCGTATTCACGCCGGCCGAACGGCTGGGACTCCAGCCACTTGATGGAGCCGACGAAGTGCACCGCGCCCGCGACGGGGGTTGGGGTCTCCCCTGCTCGAACGGAGTTGAGAGCTTGGGGAAGGTCGGTGCCGACCAGGTCGATCTCGGGGTTGTTCTGCCGGTTCCACCAGCCGCCGACCGCTTCAGTCTCCGGCCATCGCTCGTCGGGCAACAGCCGCAGCAGCGACTCGCGGATGAGCGGCTCGACCGCGCGCCCCCGCCAAGTGGTCCAGGACCGCTCGATGCGCTCCAGGGCCAGATCGCCCCGGCCGCGCTCGATGAGCGGGATCCCCCGCTGCAGGAACGCCAGCCAGAACCGGAGATACGGATCGGCGATGCGGTAGCGCTTGTTCTTGGTGTCGGCCTTTGCGGACAGCGGCAGGTCGGCCGCCAGAACCCGCTTGGCCTGCAGAGTGTTCAGCAGCGGGGACAGCGTGCCCGATGGCAGGGCACCTGTTCCCCCGGCCTGTGCAGCGATGGTGGAGAAGGTCCGCTCGCCGCTGCCCACCGCCTCCAGCACCGCCCGCGAGTGCGACGCCTCGGGGAACTCCCCCAGCAGCGACAGCTCGCCCGCCACCAGTAGCGGAGACAGCGGATTCGCCACCGCCTCGCGCAGGAAGTCGGCCCGGCCCACCCCTGGCCGCCACGACTGTACGATTTCCGGAAAGCCTCCGGTGATCAGCAGCGCGTCCACCGCGTCCGCCGCATCCAGCCCGGTCATGGCCTGCACATCGCCCAGGTGCAGCGGCCGTACGGTCATCTTCGCCGCCCGCCCGAAGAACGGGCGGCCGTACGACTGCAGCGCCTCCATCACCGACATGTCGCTGCCGACCAGGATGAGCAGGACCGGCTTGGCGGACAAGTGACGGTCCCAGACGGTCTGCAGAGCCCCCCTCGAACTCCGCGTCCTGCTCAACCAACCACGGCACCTCGTCGATCACCGCGATGCTCAGAGCGTCGTCCGGAACCGCGACGGCCAGTGAGCGCAGCGCCTGATTCCAATCCGCGGCCTGCAGCCCGGCCACCAGCTCCGCCCCCGGTAGGGCGGACTGGGCGAGCGCCCCGGTGAAGTCCGCCCGCTCGGCCACGGCGTTGCGGCCCCGGGACGCCTGGAATACCACGTACGGAACCCGGGACCGGTCACAGAACTCCTGAACCAGGCGAGACTTCCCCACCCGGCGCCGCCCGGTCATGATCACGGCCCGCCCACGGGTGGCACCCGTGCCCTCGATCACGAGGCCCAGCTGTCGAGCCAGCAGATCCAGGTCAGCCACCCTCCCTTTGAATTCCATCAGCAGCCCCATACCGACCGAAACACAGTTTCGATATTAGGTAGACTGAATCTTACTTAGATGGAAGCTCGCTTCCCATGCCCGCACGAACCCTGTCGGAAGCATGGACGGGCGCGCCCCACCATTTCGGGTCTTGGGCAGATGCGCCGGCATCGGTCCAACCAGAGAATCCCGCAGGTCACAGCCGGTCCAGCGCGACCAGCCCTTGCTTGCGGCTACCGCCGGGAGCCGAACCTGCGGTCAATCGCCGCCGACCTACCGATTCAGCCGGACAACCGTCTCGATCACCAGCTGCCCGCCGCCGACCAACGTCGCGTGTGTGCAGGCGCATGCCACCCGAAGTGGCCGTATGTCGGGGGCCATGGACGGGATCTTGAGGAATTACCGCAGGTGAGCCACGCTCTCCACGGTTCCCGTCTCCCGACAGGCAGGCCTGGCGTGTCAGAGGTGTGCGCTTGGATGAGCGGGTGAACGTTCATGATGTTGCTCGGCTGCTGCCCGAGATAGCCGTCCTCCGTGAGCACTGCCGTTCCCTGGCCATCCTGGAGGCAGTCCTGAGCCCTGAGTGGTCGGACCGCTACCACTCCTTCGACGATCACTGGTCCGGGAGGAAGTCGATGGCCTCGATGCGGAATGGGGCGGGCGACGAGTACTCGATCGTTTTCTCGCCCGCCGGCGCCTACGTCCGGGGATTCGATCACGAATCACCTATGAGTCCCTATGTAGGGGACGGGCCATGGCCCGGAGTGCTCGATGAGGTTCCTGACGTCTTCCGGCCGTGCGTTGAGGAGCCGGCGTTCTCGGATGAGGACGGGATGACTGTCATCACTGCATGTGTGTGGCGAGAGACGGGTGACGGTGGCTGGAAAGCAGGGACGATCGACTTTCCCGACGTGGCAACGGAAGATCCGGACGGCGCCGGGTACCTCTTCCAACTGTTGGTGGATCGCTCACCGGAAGCATTTCAGCAGTGGGCCGAGGACTACTACGAGGTCCCGGTCGACCTGGAGGCCGTTCGTCACGTCTTCTCTTCGCGTCCTCTGACCGAAGAAGTGGTGCGCGCATTGAACTCAGAGATCGTCCTGGCAGACCTCGCAGAGGACATTGCGGAGATTGGCTATCCGACGAGCTAAGACATAGAGCAACGACGAGGCCCCTGGACGGAATGCCAGGCGATCATCCCCTTTCCGGGGCCGCGGGTGCCGAGCGAGTACGCCAAGGTGCTGCACCGTGACCGGGCGCCAGCCAGGGCGGCCGTCCAGACGACGCCGCGGCCCAATCGCCCGTCCTTCTGATGGGCGACGTAGTGGTAGTAGTCATCGCCGTGGAGCCGGCCGGTGTGGGCACCCCTTCCCCTGCTGCGCAGCGGATCGTCCTCGGCCGCCCGAAGCCGTTTACGACGCTCCACTGGCGTGACCGTGACCAGGGCTACCGATACAGGCGGACAGCCGCCTCGATCACCAACTGCCCACCCCCGACCGACGACTTCCCCCGGTCCCCATGTCACGTGTCCCGGCCGCCCAGTAGCGGATGCTGCGGGCCCTCGTCGCGCCGAGGGTTGAGGGTCTCCTGGCACGGGAACCCGAGCCCGTTCCTCGCCGCGGTGGGCGTGTCATCGAATCGGTAACCGACCGGACATTCCTCGGATTCGGCAGTTCCGCGCAGCTCTAGATCGCTACCGTGAAGTCCAGTACGCGACGGAGGAGGAGCCCATGCGGGCGGACACGGTCGACCTGCGAAGGATCTTCGGCAAGGACGTCCGGTACACAGTGCCGCTGTTCCAGCGGCCCTATGTGTGGAACCGCGACGACAACTGGTCTGCGCTCTGGGAAGACATCCGCCGCACGATCGAGCGGGCCGAGGAGGCCGCGCAGGCCGAGGAGACGGTGGCTCCCCACTTCCTCGGTGCGGTGGTCTTCGACGAGGCGCCCTATCTGTCGTCGAACCTGGAGACCCGGCAGGTCATCGATGGCCAACAGCGACTGACCACCCTCCAACTGCTCCTCTTCGCGGCCCGGCTCTCCGCCATGTCGCTCGACCACGAGCGCTCCGTACGGCTGCTCAGCAAGTTCCTGGAGAACGACGAGGACTTGTTCGACCGGGCCAAGCATCCCGACCACCTCTACAAGGTCTGGCCGACGAACGCCGACCGCGACGAGTTCCGGGCCGTGATGCTCGGTCAGGGCGGTGACGGGCGGGTCGCGGAGGCCGTCGCCTACTTCCGGCAGGAGATCGACAGCTGGCTCGCCGAGGCGCCTGAGCCCCCGAAGCGTCTTGAGGCACTGGTGCAGACTATGCGGGAGCATCTGCGCCTTGTCATCATCGACCTGGAGAAACACGACGACGCACAGGTCGTGTTCGAGACGCTCAACAGCCGCGGCACACCGCTGGAACCTGCGGATCTGATCAAGAATCTGCTATTTCGCAATGCCGAACACGCCGGTGCCGCCGTCGATCGGCTCTACACCACCTACTGGGCACCCTTCGATCAGGACGAATGGCGCACCAAGCAGACCACCGGCCGTATCACACGCAGCCGTCTTGATGTCTTCCTGACCTACTGGCTCACGATGCGCAGCCGACGCGAGTTCACCGCCTCCGCATTGTTCAAGGAGTTCGAGCGCTGGCTTCACGAGTCCTCCGCCCTCACCGAGGAGGTCTTCGGCGAGCTCGCCCGGTACGCCGAGATCTACGACAGCATCGACCAGCATCCGCTGAGCGGTGTCGAGGGTCGTTTCCTGTACCGGATGAAGGTCATGCAGACTTCGACGCCGATGCCTTTGCTGCTCTTCCTCTACGGACTGCCCGGCGACGTGTTGCCCTTCGAGCGACGGCAACGGGCGATCCGCGCCATCGATAGCTACCTCGTGCGCCGGGCCATCCTCAATCTCAGCAATCGCGATTACAATCACGTCTTCCGCGAGCTCGTCGGGGCGGCGGCCCACCAACCGGAGTGCGCGGACGAGGCCATCATCAAGGCGCTGTCGGGCTTGCAGGGCCATCACCGGCAGTGGCCCACAGACACCGAGTTCCGCACCGCGCTCGAGCAGGACCCTCTTTACTCCCGCCTCTACCGCCACCGCGTCCGTGTCCTCCTGGAGGCATTGGAGGACGAGTTGCGCACCGATCACACCGAACAACTCACCGCCCCGGTCGGAGAGCATATTGGCGCGAAGCTGACCATCGAGCACGTCATGCCGCAGAGCTGGCGTGACAACTGGCCTCCCCTTGAGAACGATCCACTCGAAGGCGCCGACCGCGACGAGCTGGTTCACACGCTGGGCAATCTGACGCTGGTCACAGCTCGTCTGAACCCCGCTCTGGGCAACATGCCCTGGCAGGACAAGCGGCAATGGCTCAGCGAGCACAGCCTCCTGCGTCTCACCCACGGAACCCTGCTCAATCCTCCTCCGATGGTCGACATCAGCGACTGGGCCACCAGCTGGGACGAAGAGCGTATTCGCGCACGCGGAGGTTACCTGGCTTCCCTGGCTCTGAGTATTTGGCCATCAGCGGACGATCTGCTGCCGGTAGCTTCCGGGGTGACGGCGTGCTCTCCTGGATCGTCCTCGTCGTCAAGAAGCAACCCGCCTTCAGAACCGCAGCCGCTTCACGGCAGTGGCGTCAGGACACCGTCCGGGTCCCTGAAGTAGCTTCCGCTGGTCAGACCCTCCACCTTGGCATGCTGCAGCCACTGCTTCGACATGTGCTGCAGGGCCTCGGCCGAACGCTCCTCCCAGACCATGGAGTGGCCCGAGCCGGCGAAGCAGAACATCAGCTTCTTCGGCCCCTTGATGGCCTTGTACAGAGCCGGGACGGAGAAGCGTATGACTGGGGGAAGCGTCGCCGGGCTGTTCGCCTGCGTGTCCTGCTCTCCGTAGACGATGAGCACTGGCACCCGGTCGCCGAGCACGGGCGTGCCCGTCGGGTTCTCGTGCGGAACGGTCTCGTCATTCCATCCCCACCAATAAGTGTTCCGATAGCGCAGGACGCCCTCGTAGGCGCCGGGCGCCACTTCGGGGCCCCACTTGCTGGCCACGGTGTCGTTGTCCACGATCGCTTCCCACACCCGGTCCTCGATGCCGGGCTCACGCAGGTCGGGGCTGCCGTCCAGCCCGACCTTGAAACCCGTCTTGCTGCCGACGTTCATCGGAAAGCCGAACGTGACGGCCGGCTGCGAGACGGGCAGCGTCAGCGCCTCGGCAGGTCGCCCGAAGGGTTTCGCGGCGTTCTGCGACCACCGTCCCTGCCGAGGGAAGACGGGGGCCAGCAGGAGCAGGCTGCGGACGTCGCCCGGATGCTGGAGGGTGTAGGGACCCATGACGAACGCGGCCGCGGACCAGCCGATGAAGTGAATCGGCTTATCCCTGCGCGGGAGAGCCCTGATGAACTGGACGACTCGGGCCAGCTCGCCCCACTCGCTCTCGCTGTTCCCCAGTTGCTTGGCGTACGGCGGAGGCTGTGGGCACGGATACGGGAGGGGATTGGGGACCAGGACCTGTTGTTGCTGGGCCGGGTTGGCGTTGCACGGCTCGTCCATCACCGTTGGCCGCGTGGACCGTCCGTTGCCCTGGAGGTCCATGATGAACACGTCGTAACCGACCTGCGCCAGTTCCTGGGCCCAGCTGTAGCGGGTGGCGGAACCGCCCGGCACCGGGGCGAGGTCGAACCCCGCGAGCGCCGGCGTGCTCCTGCCGTGAAGCATCAGCACCGTTTTGGGGTCCTGGCCCCTAGGGGTCCCGTCCCACTCCCGCACGAACAGCTCTACTTGCGCGTGCTCGTTCGCCGGGATCCCGGATATGTGCGGGACCTTGTGGTCCGTGAGTATGGGCGCGGGCATGACTGTCTCCCGATGGACGGATGGGTGAAATCTCTTATTCTTCCTATTTACACCGTCCGCTTCCTGCTTCTGTCATGCAACTGGGCAGCTTGCAGGCGTAGTTGAGAGATCAATTGGAGCAACCGGGCAAACCTTGAATGCGAAACGGGTGGTGCCGCAGGACGGGTGGCGCAACCCAGAAGCAGCCGTCGAGGACAACACCTAAAGGCGGGCTTCGAGGCGCTACAGCGCCTCTGAACAGGCCAGTTAGCGAAACGCTGCTGGCGTATTAGTGCGCGCGAGTGAGAAGTAGCGCCGCGCCGTTCGTGTCAGGGCAGCCGGCACCCCTGATATGCAAAGTTGGCTGTCGAACGCAGATCGGAACAGGGGTGATCATGCGGGGCGCAGTCCGGCGTGTCGTATGCGGTGCTTCGGTGGTGGCCGTGGCCGTGTGGGGGGCGGCGGGGTGCCAGGTGAAGAAGGATCCGAGCCCGGACAAGCTGTATGGCGATGTCCACACGGGGGACTCCTCGCGCATGAGTGTTCCGACGGTACAGGTCGGATCTTCTGCCGTCGGCCGGGTGCGCGTCACCAATACCGAGGACCGGCCGGTGAAGGTCCGGAGCGTTCATACCACCGAAAGCGCCGCCGGGCCGATGTCCTACCAGTCCACGGGATCCGCGCGGCCGTCTCAGTTCTCTGCCAGTCTGGGGACCTGTGCTGGAAGGACGCTCAAGCCCGGCGAGTCCTGCGAGGTCGAGATCGTGTCCAAACCGACGGTCGCCGGGGTCAACACGGTGCTTCTGGTCATCGAGACTGATCCGCCCTCTGCGACCATCCGGGTGAAACTGGTGGGTCATGCGTCGAAATCGGGTGCCACCACCAAAGCACCGCCCAGCGAGCCGGAGAAGCCTACGTCCGAGTCGAGGAAGCCCTCTGCCGAGGAGACAAACTCCTCCACCACGCCAGAGCCCCAGAGGGACTCTTCCCCTCCCGTCCCGCCGGTTTCCCCTCCCGTCTCACCCGAGTCCCCTCCGGAAAGCCCTCATCCACCCCCCGGCGCGACCGAGCCTGGGGGTAGCAGGTCCGCTTCCTGACGGGCGGAGAGCGCTCATGGCGTGTGTCCGATGACGTCGACGCGAACGCTGTCGTTGTCGGGCAGCAGCACCACTGTGTTGTCCGAGGACGGATACCATGAGCGATTCACCAGGTAGTACCGGCCGCTACTCTTCGCCAACAGCACGAACCATTCGTACCGGTACCGGTATGGCCCGTGGCTGGCTCCGAGATCCTCCCGTGAGATATCGGGCAGGTTGTAGGCGATGGGCTGCGGCGAGTAGACACGGACCAAGGGCTTTTCGGGATAGTGGTCTATCGCATCGCGTTGGGCCTGTGCCAGACCGGCATCGTGGGCGTATCGCGCCATGCTGAAGAACAGCGACAGGACGAGCATGGCGGTGAACAGCGACCCGCCGACCAACCACAGTCTGTCAGTCGACCGGTGGGCGTTCAGGCGACGCTGGTCCGCGATACGCAGATGGACTGCACAGATCCCCATGGTCGCGCCCAGGGCCACCACCAACGTGGGGAGAAACTCCCGGACCAGACCGGGCCACAGACGCGCAATGACTGCATTCTTCCACCAAACGGGCTCCATGAACACGACGAGACCCAGCAGCGTCAGGGCAGCCCCCGCGCCCAGCAGCCCCCAGGTCACCCGGCGCCGCAGGCTCCGGGTGACCCTCACCAGCAACCGCTCCAACAGCCCGAAGGCGAGCAGCACGGCGAGCCCACAGCAGAACAGGAACCACAGGGGCAAAAAGAGCGCGTCATCACTGCGCACAACGTAGCTCTGCGAGGACAGCTGCAGATCGCTCGCCGGGATCCCGAAGAAGGAGTAGTACGACGTGATGTAGGTGTTGCCAAAGTAGTAGAGCAGACCAAAAATGACCGTCCCGGGCGCCAGCACATAGGCCGCCTTCTCGAGAAAGGTCTTTCCAGCCGACTCCCGAACGGCGGGTCGGCTGCGGCCCGGAAGCCGCGTCGGCGAACCGACATGAGGCATCCGCCCTCGCCGCCCACGTCCTTGCGCACACACGGTTCAAGACTGGGCTGCCCCATCCAGAGCCGCATCTCTGGCCAGTCCATTCGCCTGATCAAAGCCCCGATGCGCGCGTCACGGCCCCACAGGATCGGCACCAGTGGCTTACCGCGGGCCGCGAGGGCGCGGATGGCCTGCCCGGGCGGATCGCCCCGGGCAGGCCGGCGCCGCGCCCTACGCCGGTTCGACGATCAGCCAGGCCACCGTGGAGGCGTCCCCCGCGGTACCGCGGACGCTGAACGATTCGCCGGGCACGCGCCCGGAGACGTACGCAATGCCGGACGGGGTGCCACCCGGTTCCTGGACGGTGAGGAAGATGCGGCTGGCCGCGGTGACCGCGGTGGTGGGCACGGTGACCGGGGTGTCGCCGGTGAGGGTGAGCGTGCCCATCTTGGCGTCGGCGCCCTCCTTGACCTTGAGGCCGCGGCCGGCCTTGGCCGCGACGATGTCCGCGTTGGGGCTGCCGACTGCGGCCGGGCCCAGGCGGCCCCAGGAGGTGTCGCGGACCGTCGTTCCGCCGGGGCCCCAGCTCTGCGCGCCGTCGACCTCGATGACGTACCGGCTGATCGCGTCGCCGGGGATCTGCGACTGGAAGGCGCGGGCGGTGGTGTCGGCGCCGACGAAGGCGTAGCCCTGGCCGCCCTGGGTGCGGCTGGAGGCGAGGCGGAAGCCGGGGTTGCTGTTGACGTTCACCTCCACCGACGGGGTGCTGTTCTCCTGACCGAGGAAGATCCGGCCGTTGGCGCGGTTGACCCGGAGCGGATGGTCCAGCTCGGTGCCGTTGTCGGCGTAGCGGACCAGGGCGAAGTCGGAGCCGTTGTTGGCGCCGGACTCGGAGGCGGAGGTGGCGCGCAGCGCCCAGCGCCGGTTCCGGCCACGGGTGGCGAACTCGACGTCCCGGTAGGTGCCGACGCCGCCGGACACCACGTGCACGTCGGACCGGTCGAAGACGGGCGTGCCCGAGGTCTGGATACCGGCCGCGACACCGCTGTGCCGGACGACGACCTTGCCGGCGTCGTCGAAGGCCGCCTCGGTGCCCACGTACTGGCCGCCGGTGACGGAGACGAAGTGGGAGCTGTCCAGGGCGGTGGTGCTCAGGCCGTACGAGGGGGAGTACGCGCCGGCGTTGTCGTCGTCGCGGGCGACCGAGGTGGAGCAGCCGGTGAGGACCACGCCGGCCGCCCAGTTGCCGCTGACGCGGAAGCCGGCGTGGCCGGGGCCGTTCCTGCCGTCCCGCTTGGCGAGGCAGCCGACGAAGTGGGCGAAGCGGCCGCCGGCCGAGGTGGCGACGTGGAAGCCGTTGCCGCCGCTGCGGTCGGTGTTGCAGCCGACCAGGACGAGCGAGTAGACGCGGCCGGTGATGTGGTAGCCGTGCTGGGAGTTCCACTCGGAGCGGCAGTCGACCAGGGTGACCGCGTTGGGGTTCAGGATGTCGTAGCCGTGGCCCTTGTTGCCCTGGGAGTAGCACTGGAACAGGTCGGCGTCGACCAGACCGCCCCCGTTGCCCCGGGCGTCGCCCCAGGTGAAGCCGTGGCCGCCGTTGTGGATGGCGTGCACCTGGTTGAGCTGGAAGGCAGCGGAGTTCTGCGCGTTGACGCCGTGGCCGCTGAACCGCCAGACCGTCACCTTGTCCATGCCGACGTCCCGGACGCCGGGGTTGATCCGTATGCCATCGACCGCGGCGCCGGTGGAGTCCTTCTGGTCGCGCCCGTCGAGGGCGAGTCCGTACAGGCGGGGACCGCCCCGGAAGGCGGAGTTCTGGTAGTCGCCCTGGGGCGGGACCGGGTCGACGACGATCAGTGCCTCGCCGGTGAAGTTCCCGATGCCGGGGCGGAGGTAGGAGTCCACCATGTTGGTACGCATCGGGAAGTGCGGGTTCCAGTCGCCGCGCAGGGTCACGCCGCAGCTGAGCCGGAGCGGGGAGGCGAGCCGGTACCTGCCGGGCGGGAAGTAGACGGTGCCGCCCTGGCCGGCCATGTCGATGGCGCGCTGGATGGCCGGCTGGTCGTCGGCCTGGTCGTCGCCGAGGGCGCCGAACGCGCGGTCCTTCACGTTCAGCCAGCCGGTACGTCCCTTCCCAGCAGTCGCCTCCTCGGGGTCGGTCTTCGGGTCGTTCGCGGCGGCCGGCCCGCCGGCCGCGACTGCGGTGGCGAGCGCGGCGCCCCCCAGTCCAGCGGCTCCGGCGAGCAGGCGGCGTCTGGAGGAGACAGGATGAGCTGTCATGGCGGGTTCCCCCCTAGGTTCCCAATGTGCCGGTGGGGCACCGCCGTCAGGCGGCGCAACGTCGGGGGGAAGGGTGTCACGGCGGGAAGGGAGGTGGTAAGCCCTTTGCCGGGAGGCACTCCGCAATGGTGCGTACCTCGCCGTCATGCCGACCGACTACTTCGCCGACAACCCGCGTACCAACCTGGAGCGCCATGCTGGCGGGTGACCTGTACATCGCCGACGACCCGGAGATCGCCCGGCGGCAGCGGCACGCGATGCGGCTGGCCGCCCGCTACCAGGCCGCCTACCTCGAGGACCCGGACGCGGCCGGGGCGGTGCTGGCCGAGTTGCTCGGCGGGGTCGGCGAGGGCGTCGACGTACGGCCGCCGCTGTACGTCGACTACGGAAGCAACATCACCATCGGGGCCCGCACCTTCGTCAACTACCACCTCACCGCGCTGGACGTCGCCCGGATCACCATCGGCGAGGACTGCCAGATCGGCCCCGGACTCCTAATCTCTGACACCAGGGGACAAGTAACCGGCGAATAGATCGGTCGACCAGCACCGCTTGTCGACGTTGATTCCCGACGCGGGTTACAGACACTGCCGACCTGCGGAAACGCCAAGGCCGGGCCGAATGTCGACAGACCCTCGTTTTCCGGCACTTGCCCCTCGCGGCTGGTGACAGCGTTCTTACCCCGCAGTCCGCCGTGGGTTCAGCGTGACTGAGGGGCCTTCATCGGGAACCCACGGTGTCTTCTGGAGGTGTGCTCAAAAGTGCGGTGGGTTCGTTGCTGCTGATCGGCAGAGTAGTACGGGTATGCCCTAAAGGGCCATGGGATGATCTTGACGCCCGCCGGGGGTGTGCCGGACGACCTTCGAGATGCGTACCGGACCCTCTGCCCCGACACTGAGCATCGGGGCGGGGACGACCGGTGCTTCGGTGAGGAAGACGCCCATGTCTGATCGTGTTGCGATGGAGCGCGTGTGGGTGGCGCACACGGACGGCGAGTTCGTGCAGCTGGACCTGCAGGCCACGATGAGCACGATGACCGACAGCCCCACAGTGGTCCATGTGCCGACCGCGATGGGCGGCGTGGGCCGCAAGAGTGTCGCGGACTTCTACGAGCGCTGGTTCATCGGGCGCAACCCGGCGGACTTTGCGCTGAGGTCCGTGTCCCGCACCGTCGGGGGCGACCGGATCGTCGACGAGATGGTCGTGTCCTTCACCCACGACATCGAGGTCCCGTGGGTCCTGCCCGGCGTGGACCCGACCGGGAGAGCTGTCAGCGTGCCCGTCATCGCCGTCGTGGGGTTCCGCGACGGAGCCATCGACAGCGAGCACATCTACTGGGACCAGGCATCGGTCCTCGCCCAGACGTGCCTGCTGGACGCCGACCTGGTCGCGCGGCTCCCTGTGATCACGGATCAGTCGGACGTCCTGGACGGTGCTCTCCCGCTGAACCAGCTGGCTCTGACGCCACGGAAACCCCGGCCACCGGCCTGATTCACCCGCGGGCACTCGACCACGCGGCCGGTGAGGTTGTGCAGCTCGACCTTGTGCCGCAGTTCAAGGAACTGGAAGAACACCGCCAGCGCGCCCGCCCGGCCGGTCCGGGCCGACGGTTTGGCGTCACGGAGCACCTTGCCGAAGTACACGTCGGCGTCGGCCGGCTCCATCTCCCACAGCGGGCGGCCGAACCAGTCCCGGGTCAGTTCCAGGTGGATGGTGTCGTTGCGGATCGTACTGTCGACCAGTCCGGCCGAAGCCCTCGCGAGCACGAACCCCGCCAGGACGTCGGTCTCGAACTCAGCGAGTTCCTGCTCGCTCACCGGGGCCCGGTACTCACGTAGATCGCGCACTACGGCCAGAGCCAACCCACGCCTCCTCGACTTCACCCAGGCTGAAGAAAGCCCGGCAGGGATGAGGCTTACGCACTCCGCGCGAGGTTGGGTCAGAACGGGCCATGCTCACCCGGACGAGGGAACGCGCCCTGGTGCAGGCACTCTCCAGGCACCGGCCGGTCGTGGATGAGGCTGGGGACTCAGCGACTATTGCTCAGTCGGCCGAACCGCTGACCAGCGGAGACGTACCTACTTTGCGCCTGGTGTCAGAGATAGGAGTCCGGGGCCGACTGTGCGTGGACGGACGGAAGCCCCGGAGCGATCCGGGGCTTCCGTCCGTTGGTCGTGACTCTTCAGCTCTCGGTGTCGTCCTCCCCGAGCCCTTGCATGATCCGGTCGTTCATCTCCTGCTCCTGGCCATCGATGCACTTGGCGTAGATCTTCAGGAGCACGTCCACCGAGTGGCCGACGCGAGCGGCGACCTCTGGGGCGGGTACTCCCGAGTTGAGCCACTGGGAAACGCCCGCGTGCCGGAGGCCGTACGGCCGGAAGGCGAGGACCGAGGACACCTGATCGGGGACGAGCGCCAGTTCCCGAGCCTGCTTCCATGCTCGGGAGTACGACGAGGCAGCGATCACGTTGCCTCGCTCACTGGAGAACAGTCGGCCGTCCTCCGCCGTGCCGAACTCGTCCAGGTGGTCGCGGAGCAGCCGCACGAGCGGCGGCGGAATCGGCACGATGCGTACCTCACCGTGGGCCCGCTGCTTCAGGCCGCGCCGATCGTGCGCTTTCCCGGAGTCCGTCCACGCCTTCCCGGCCGTGGGACGGGTCTCGGCCAGTTCGATACGGCCCCAGCCCGACGCCGGAAGCGTGCAGTCGGAGCGGCGAAGGCCGAGGGCCTCCCCCGGCCGCATGGCCGCGTAGTACAGGCACCCGAAGAACGCCCGCAGCCGCCGGCCGCTCGCCCGGTCGTAGCCTCGGCGCTCTCGGTCAGCTCGGCGAAGGAGGCCCGCTCCCAGTAGGTGCGCTCCGGGCCGCCGTCGGTCCAGTCGGGATCGGCGGCGATCGAGGTCACGCCGACAAAAAGGTCCACGTCGCGCATGGCCTCGCTGAACACCAGCGGGGGCACGTCGGCGAGCGGCGCCTCGCGCCAGGCGCCCTCCACCCGGCGGTCGAACCGCACCTGGTCGGTCGCGGCCAGTTCGTCGTCGCCCGCCCAGTCGGCCCAGCTGTGGAAGAGGCGGGCCCGCCACTCCCCCGCCGCGAGGGTGCGTTCGGCCTCGTCGCTTCCCCCGCCGTCCCGGGGGCCGAGCCGGTCGCTCTTCCATCCGGTGTGCGGGCCGCTTTCCCGCCTGCGTACCGCCAGGATCCGGTGTTGTCGAAGCGGGAGGCCAGCATCAGGCACAGGGCCGCCGCCCTGCCCTCCTCCTGCGAGCAGGCCGCAAGCCGCCCGTCGATCTCGGCCTGGGTCGCTGCGCGTATCGCCTCGATCCGCTCGAATTCCTGCGGTCCCCGCAACGCCGCGGAGGCTTCCCACCGGGGCTCTGTCCGCTGACGTTCCAGGAGGTCGACGAGCCAGCGGACGCGGTCGAAGGCGGCAGACCTCACGTCGTCGAGCGAGTCGTTCCTGAGGGATTCGGCCACCAAGGCTTCGTAGAGCATGGCGGGATGATGGCAGGGGGGACTGACAATGCGACCAGCCTGAAGGGTCACCGAGCCTGTTGAATCACGGGGTTCAACTGCCGACGGCCAGAAGTCGGTCCGGGCACGGTGTCCAGGGGAGCAAGCTGTGTCAGGGCCGGCGCGCCGGATGGCCACGTATGTCCGAGGCGACAAGAACCTCCACCACCACGGCCGTGATCACGCGCTACCGATGCAGCCGGACAACCGCCTGGATCGCCAGCTTCCCGGCCCCGACCAGTGGCTCTCGCTGTGCCCATTTTCCGTGTCCGCCGCCGGGGGCGCCAACCTGCGGTCAGCCGTGCCTGGCTATCGTCACAGGTCAGTGCCATGTTTTGTCCGTCAGCGGCGTGCGTGGTCGTGTGCCCCTTGGGAGGCGTGGAAGAGCCGAGTCGGCAGAGTCCCGGCCAGGCTGAAAAGGACGCAGGTGCCCCCGTCCATGGCTCGAAATGTGAATGGCCAGCCACAGGTTCGTGCCCTACGGGGCAGGAACATGGCTGATCCCCTGTCAAGGGCCATGGGAACCGACGCCGGTAGGCATCGTGAACGAGAGCCTGCGCCTGATCAGCCCCGTGGAGTCGGAGGCCCTTTCGGCGCTAACCTGCGGTTGTTGCCAGGGAGTCGGTACCCGCTACCAGGCAGCACGCTCGCCCTCGGTGCGGGAGGGACACCGTCGTAACGCAGCGCGGAGCGGTCGGCGGTTGGCCGAGGAAGGGGGAGCGGCGGGCTCCGCCGGTACCGTGTTCCCTGTGGACGGACAGCTGAGCCGCGCGGAACTCGATGAGCTGGTCGAGCAGGCCACCGTGGATGCCTACGACGACATGGAGCAGGTCACGGGCCTCTACACGATGCTCGCAGAGCATCTGGCCGTCCCGTTCAAGACGGTCGTTCTCGGGGTCGAGGTCACCGCGAAGAAGGTGGACCTGCTGCCCGGCAGCCGGATCGTGGCGGTCTGTACACGCGGTCGGCACCGACAGGCGATCGGCATTCTCGACCTTCCGTTGCCGGATCCAGCGCCCAAGGGGGCCGAGTGGATCGAGGCCTACCGGCACTGGCGACCCTGAAGGCACCCGGGTCAGTGGCCGCCCGGCAGCGCCGGCCGGTAGCCCTGGTCGGCGAGCCAGGCCCGGGCGCGGCCGTACTGCCGTTCTGCGGAGAACAACCAGTACCGCTGCAGCTGCGCCGGTGAGGTGGCCAGCATGTCCTTGAACCGACGGAATGCTCCTGGGCCCTGGATCGTGATGCCGAGGAACCGTGCGAGGTCCTGGTCATCGAGGGTGGCGATGAAGTCCTCCATGTCACGGTAGGCGTCCCGCGAGCCCTCGCACGGGACATGGAGCCACCGCTTGGCGTCCTCCGGTTCCTCCTCGTCCCACGGCTCCTCGGTGTCCGCGAGGGCGGGCCGGCACTCACCGGTGTCCAGGTCGATGCGGCCACTGCCCCAGGCGGGATCGCCTTCGAGCAGACCGGAGAGTTCCTCCAGATCGACCGGCACCGGCCGCAGCACGCAGACGGCACCGCCGCCCACCGTGTCGAGCTGTTCGGCGAGGACCTCGTCTCCTCGCCAGCCTCGTTCGCGCAGGGTGGACGTACTGGCGAGCGCCGTCTCCCTGGCGCCGGACACACCCCGGACAACGGCTGCGGTGAGCGCGTCTCCGCCCTGCTGCAGCACGTCGGCAGGGTCATGCGTACGCAACAGGGCGAGCAGCGACGGGGCGTCCGCGGTGTGGCAGGCGGCGCGGAGCGCCTTCAGCGCGTGCTCGGTCCATGCTTCGGTCATGTCCGCGAGGCTACTTCCCCAACTCCTCCCGAGAACCGCTCGCCTCGCTCACCCTACGGCGTCCGGGTACGGCGTCCGGTCGGCTCCGCGTCCGACCGCACCCACCCCGGCGGCGATAGGGTCCGCCCTGTGAGCGAGTACCAGTACTACGAGTTCCAGACCCTCGATCGACCGTTGAGCCGTGAGGAGCAGGAGCAGCTGCGGGCCATCTCCACGCGTGCCCGGATCACGGCCACCAGCTTCACCAACACCTACAACTGGGGCGACTTGAGCGGCAGTCCACGCCGCATGGTCGAGCGCTACTTCGACGCCCACCTGTACGTCACAAACTGGGGCACCCGCCGGCTGATGCTGCGCCTGCCCAAGGAAGCCCTGACCTTGCCCACGGTGAAGCCGTACTGCCTCGACCACCACGTCGACGCCTGGACCACCCGCACCCACCTCCTGCTCGACCTCATCAGCGAGGACGAGAACGGCGACTGGGTCGAGGGCGCCGACGACTCCCTGGCCGCCCTCATCGGCGTACGCGACGAACTCGCCACCGGCGACCTGCGCCCTCTCTACCTCGCCTGGCTCTCCGTGCTCACCGCCTGGGAACTCGAAGACGACGAAGAAGAGGAGTACCAGACCTGCCCCGAGCCGCCGGTCCCGGCCGGGCTCGGCGAACTGACCGCCCCGCAGCGCGCGCTCGCGGACTTCCTGCGCGTAAACGACGACCTGCTGGCAGTAGCGGCCCAGGCCAGTCCCACCGCGCCCAAGGAGCCGGCCAAACCCACGAAGAAGGAACTCGCCCCGCTGATCGCCGCCCTCCCGCAGAACGAAAAGGACGCTCTGCTGCTGCGGCTCGCCCTCGGCCCGGAAACCGGGTTGCGCACCGAGCTCCTGCACCGCCTGCGCGGCACCACAGCCCCCACCGCGGTCCCCGGGCGCCGATCAGCGGCCCACCTCCTGGACGCCGCCCACACACGGCGCACCGAACGCCGACAGAGCGCCGAACACGAACGAACCGCAGCCCGCAACCAGCACCTGACCGCCCTCGCAGGCGATGCCGAACACATCTGGCAGCAGGTCGAGGCACACATCGCCACCAAGAAGACCAACGCCTACGACCAGGCCGTCACCCTGCTCGCGGAACTACGTGACGCGTACGTCCACACCGGACGGGGCACGGACTTCCGAGAGCGCCTCACCAACCTGCGCGAGGACTACCAGCGCCGCCCCGGCCTCATCCACCGCCTCGACCACCACGGCCTCCGGTAACACCCCACTCCCCTGTCTGCATGCCCTGCCGACGTCGCCCGCATCGGGCCACGCTCAGGGAGTGACGAGGAGCCCGCCGCGGAGGACTACGGGGTGCGCACTGGCTCCGGTACGGGTGGTACGTGGGCAGGTGCCCGCTCCGGCTGCTGCGGCCCGGGTGTGGTGGGGGCGAAGAGCCAGCCGGTGGACGGGCGGGTCAGTGGACGGACCAGGTGGCGCACCGGCGGGGACCCGAGCACCATCGTCAGCAGGACCGCGCACAGCACCAGACCGGCGATCTCGACCGGGGTGTTCACCCGTGATATCCAGCCCTGTTCCCGGACCGGCAGGATGACCAAGGGGTGCAGTAGGTAGATCGTGAACCCGCCGGCGCCCAGCGTGGTGATCAGCGGCAGCCGCCGCCGGGGCATCAGCCGCAGCAGACAGAGCACCAGGGCCGCGGCCGAGGCCAGCACCAGCAGCCGGATGACCCAGGCCCATTCCAGGCTCAGTGGATCGTCGGCGGAGTAAGGATGGCGCATGGAAAGCCAGTTGCCCTTGATCTGCCGGTGCCACAGCCACCCCACGACACAGGAGGCAAGGATCCCGGCGGCCGCCACGAACAGGCTCCAGCGGCTGGTGAACCAGGCGTTCAGGAAGCCCTGGCCGATCCGCCAGCCGAGGTAGAACAGCGGAAGGTAGACGAGCGTGCGGCTCGCCGAGAATTCCAACCCGAACTCCTCGACGTACCCCACGGCGAGGGCGATGCCCGTGGTGACGAGCAGAGGGTGACGAAGCTGGACCACCAACGGCAGCAACAGTCGCCAGAAGAAGAGGGACATCAGAAACCACAGCGTCCACGGCAGTTGGACGACATGCACGATGAACTCGTTGCCCAGCCAGTACTTCTCCAGCGAGTAGAGCAGGCTGAACGCGAGGGCGGGCAGCACGATGCTCCGCAGCAGGGTGCGCAGGGAACGTGAGCCGAGCGGCCCCGCGTCGCTGAACACACCGGCCAGCATGACGAAGGCAGGCACCCGGAAGGCCCAGCTGGCGATGTGGAAGGAGTGCAGCACGTCTTCTCGCGCCATGATGCTGCCGACGGTGTGCAGCATCACGATCAGCGTGGCGGAGAGGAACCGGGTGTTGTCCCACCACGGATTCCTGGCCCGGTCCGCCCCGCCAGTTCGGTCGGTGGAGACGGCGGTGGCAGGTCTCGGGAGTGGCTTGTCCATCGCGACGGCGGGCTCCTGGCAGCGGCTCGGCAGGGGAATTGGCCGCCGCACTGATGCTCGACTGCTCGACTTGACGGCGTTCGGCACACCGTGCCCAGCGCCGTGAAGGGCTTGGTTGCCGGGTCAGGTTCATACGGTGAACTTCGCATGTACATCAGGAGCCCCCACGCACCTCCCGCCGGCGCTCCCGCCGCACGAGCGACCGCTCCCCGCCCGGCGGACCCCCGCCGGCCGAGCGTCCGTGAGGAGCGCGGCTCTTGGGGTCAAGCTTGGATCTCGCGCACCAGAGCGTCGTCTCCGTCGTAGAGCTCCAGGGAGTACGCCAGTCCGAAGCGGTGGAGGAGGGCGGCGAGCTCGTCGAATCCTTCGGGGGTCGACGACTCCCCTCAGCAGGACGTCTGGACCGTCGACAGGGCCGATCTCCACCTCGCTCCGACTGGTTCCCACCTCGTAGCCGTGCCAGGAAGACGATCTCGACCTCCAGCCGGTCTGGACGAAGCGCTCGGCTACAGAGGCGTCTCGGCAGCCGTGCAGGACGCCGTTCACGTTGTTGCCGATCTCGATCCATTCGGCGTCGAGCGCGTCGCCCTCCTCGGAGATGTCCACCCTCTTGTCGCGCTCAGTCGGACTGTGGTGTGTCCTTGCCGCTGCCGTACGGGCGGGTGAGGATCTCCATTGCGTGGCCCACCGGGTCCTGGAAGTACAGGCCGCGTCCACCGTCGCGGTGGTTGATCTGATTGGGCTGTTCCATGTGCGGGTCGGCGTAGTACGTGACGTGGGCCTGCTGGATTCGGTCGAACGCCGCGTCGAAGTCCTCGTCGGACACGAGGAAGGCGTAGTGCTGGGCGGCGATCGGTCCTTCGGGGTCGGCCATGTAGTCGAGGGTGACGCCGTTGCCGGTGGCGACGGGAACGAACGGGCCCCAGGGTGCGCCGACCTCCAGGCCCAGGATGCCCGCGAGGAACTCGGCGGACTCCTGCTTGTTCCGGGCGTGGACGATGGTGTGGTTCAGCTCCACGTTCATGGTGTGCCTCCCTGCGGCACCTCAACGGCGCCTCCGTGCCCCACCAAACCGATGTCCGGCACGCGGTGCCGTTATTCCGACCCTAGCGGGGGCGGTCCGTGGGGGGTAGCCGGACCAAGTCACCCGATTCGAGGGCGGACGAGAACGCAGCGCGACCAGTCGTAACCCTGCGCTCTCACAGGGTCACTGGCCCCAGAGTCGCCGCAATCCGTTCTCCAACAGTGTGAATGCCTCTTCCGCGTCCGTCACCGCGCCGTGTGGCGGGCGTCGGCCGGTTCTCCGTGGGCCAGGCGGGCGGCGTTGTCCTGGGCCAGTAGTCCTTGGACTGCGACGATCTGGGTGGCGGCCAACCGTGCTGAGGGGTGCGGCACCGCGGCGTATGGTCGCGAGCCAGTGGCTGAGCCCGGGTGAAGGCCCTGATTTCTGTGTGGTGGGAGGTGCCCCGTAGTCGGTCATGTGCCTGGCTAGAGCAGGCCCAGGTCGCCGAGTTCCTTGTGCAGGTCGGCGCGCGGGTTGTCGGCTTGCACCGGTAGGTCGCCGCGGGTGGCCGCCCCGGTTCCGCCGTCGGGGCGGCTGGTTCCGGTGGGCCGTGAGCGCCGGTCCCGGAAGAGCCAGGCTCCGACCAGGCCGCCGATCAGGCCGCCGAGGTGTCCCAGCCAGCTCACTCCGGGTGTCCCGGGCACGGCGACGGTGAGCATGTAGGCGAAGGAGGCCGCCATGACGATGCCGATCAGCGTGTCGATCAGGTGCCGGTCGAAGAGGCCGCGGACCACGACGTAGCCGAAGTAGCCGAAGATCAGACCGCTGGCACCCACCGTCTCCACGCCGCCTCGTTCGAAGAGCCAGACGGTGAGTCCGCTGGTCACCGCGACGAGCAGACTCAGTCCGAGGAAGCGGGCCACACCCCGGTAGGCGGCGAGGAACCCGAAGATGAACAGCGGGCCGGAGTTGCTTTCGATGTGCGCCCAACTCCAGTGCAGGAAGGGCGCGGTGAGGATGTCGGGCAGCGTGCCGAGGTCGCCGGACGCCACCCCGAACTGTCGTGAGAGGGCGTAGCCGCCGGTGTAGTTGGCCAGTTGCACCAGCCAGACCACCGCGAGGAACCCGAACATCGTGAAGAACGCCTTCCGCGCCTCCGCGATCATCCGCTCCGGACCGACCGGCCCAGCCCCCGCCCCGGCCCGCCCCTGATCCGACCTGCCCATGGCACGCTCCCCCCCTGCGGATCCGTCTCCGCGCCACCACGGACTTCCAGTATTCCCGGCGGCGGACGTGCGGGGGGAGGGGGAGAACAGGTCCGCGCCGTCAGTCCCACGGTGGGCGTCAGCGCAGGGAGTCGACTGCCGGTCAGCGCAGGGAGTCGACTGCCGGTCAGCGCAGGGGGTCGAAGGGGGCCAGTTCCGTGGGGCGTTCGCCGGTGACGATCGTTTCGGCGAGGAGGCGTCCGGTGGCCGGGCCGAGGGT